>JAAYHA010000257.1 GCA_012727545.1 Synergistaceae bacterium
GGAAAGTCCTTGAAAGAAGGCATTTTCAAAATTTAAAAGAGGCAGGAATAAGTGCTATTATATGTTCCCTTTATATTTGCGATAACTATCTGCCAGAGGGCGCTCTTCGCAACGCATTGGATCAAATATCAGCATTGAAGGAAGAACTGGAAGAATCGCGAGAACTATTCTCCCTTTGCACAAATTCATCCGAGGCTGAGGCTGCTTCAGAAAAGGGCAAAATTGGATTATTTCTCTCACTTGAAGGAGCTGAACCTCTGGGCAACGATATCTTTCTCCTCAGAACTTTTTATGATCTGGGGGTAAGGCTTATCGGGCTTACCTGGTCAAGAAGAAACTATGCCGGTGACGGCAGCAGCTTCGACCCTGAAGATGCGCCCAGATATCCGGGAGGCCTTACTAAATTTGGAAGGGAACTAGTCACGGAAGCTCAGAAAATTGGCATGGTCGTAGACGTGAGCCACTTGAACGATCCGGGGTTTTATGAGGTGGCGGAGTTGATGAAGTCTCCCTTTATTGCATCTCACTCAAACTGCAGGTCACTCTGCGGATCAGCTAGAAACTTAAAAGATGATCAAATAAGGATAATAGCCGATTCCGGCGGAGTGATAGGACTTAATGCATATTCACCCTTTGTGTCAGACAACGAAGCTGAGAGGAATACAGAAAAGTTTTTTGAACACCTTAAGCACATAACCAAAGTCGCCGGTATAGATAATGTAGGGTTGGGCCTGGATTTGTGTGACTGTATCGGATCGCTGGTCATTGGAGACGATGACAGCCGCCAGAAGGATCTCTTTACCGATCATCGGGATGCAGCCAGACGATTTATAGTGCCTCTTAAGGAAAGAATGAACCATGAAGATTACGAAGCTTTTACAGGCGGCAACTTCATGAGAGTTTTAGAAAGGGTGTTGGGATAAATGGAGAAAGAATATATTTATCCGGCGGTCCTGGCCTTCGGTTATGACGGAGGCAGGCTCTGGGCTGCAAACTTTGTCGGACTGTCCGGCTGTTGGGTAGAGGGGGAGGACAGGGATGATGTAATAAAAAGGGCCCCCGAAGTACTGAAAGAGTATATCAAGTGCTGCATTGAGGCAGAGTGGCCGATCCCTGAACCGCCCAAAGTTGGTGATCTTGAAGAGGCCGATGCAGGTGAAGTGATTTTAGTTAAGTGCAGAATATAAGAAAGAGCCGCCTTTTGCGAGCGGCTCTCTTATTCTTTAAAAAATTATATTGAAATTAATATCTGAGGCCGAATATTGGGTGGAAGATCCTCTCGTCATGGAGGAACTCAGCCTGTTCTTCAAGATGTCTTTTCGCATCTGCCTCGAGCGCTATGGCAAGCGCGGAAGCCAGGACATGGGTGAGAAAGAGCGGTCCTATTATGCTGCTTCCAAAAGTCGGGCTGTTTGCGGAGACGAAGAAGGAAAGCTCTGCTGTCCTGCATACAGGGGCAGCCGCACTGTCTGTTATGGTAACTACCTTGGCTCCGTTTTTATGAGCCATCTCGACTGCCTCTGTAACTTCAACAGCATAGCTGGGCAGCTCACATACCACTACGAGGTCATCCTCACCGATGCACCTGGCCTGTTCCCACATGGAGAGACTGCTTCTGTGTACAAAGACAGCCTTTCTTCCCATGACCGACAGGCGCATTTGGAGGAGCTCAACTACAAGTGATGAAATTCCCCATCCAACACAGTAAATAGTGTTTGCAGACCTGACAAGCTCACAGAATTTTTCAGTATCCTCCGGTGACAGCTGTGCCATAGTGTCATCCAGGTTTGCATGTTCCGCCCTGTAAAGGCTGTCAGGGAAGCTGTCTCCGCTGCTAACTGCCCTTGCAAGAAGGGCAGCCGGGTTGATTTGTTCCAGGATGGCCTTCTGAAGACAGGTTTTGAGCTCGGCGTAACCTGAGAAACCAAGCATCTGTGCTACCCTTACCAATTGTGCCTTTGAAACTTTAAGTTCTTCTGCGATATCTCCTATTGAACGAAAAGATGCTTCACGCATGTTTGCGAGAAGATATTCTGCTACACGCCTTGCTTTGTTGGGCATCGTATGTGCCCTTTCCATAAGCAGGTTCTGAAGTTGTGTACTATCCA
>JAAYHA010000258.1 GCA_012727545.1 Synergistaceae bacterium
CTCTTCTTCATCCCACTCTATGTCACCGGGCGACGCAAGTTTTCTGAATGCTGTCTCGAGAGGGTCTTCCTGAAGGGACTGATAATCGATTTCTTTTGCGAACAAGTCATGGGGAGTGAAAAATATGAAAAGAAATACAAAACATAAAGCATAAACTCCTCCGACCCGTAGATCAAAAAAGTTTTTAAATGCGCAGTATTTCTGTTTTATGCTATTAGAAAGGCGATCGTTCGCCTCAGTAATGCGATCCATCAAAGACCTCCCGTCATTACAGGAACGGTCAGATTATTTTATCACAGAGCTAATTCCAGGTCTTGGCTATACCGTCGACCATCTCTTTCATTACACTTGGGTCAGCCTTGCCGTATCTGCTGCGGAAAGAATGATCCGCTCCCTCTATGACAAAAAAATGTTTCTCTCGGGCCGGCAGGCTTACTTCCCTTAACACTCCAATGCAGCTTGCCTCGGAAAAGATCTCATCGCAGCTGCCTCTGAAGGAGATCAGCCCTTTTAGCTTAACATGAGAGAGCATATCATCTTTTATCTCTGAACGGAGGGTTGAAAGAACAGGAAGGGACATCATCCTTGCCTCTACATCTTCGTAGGCGACAAGACCCGTTCCGCTTACTATGACTTTCTCCGGAAAATCTGATCCATCCGGCCTGAGACAGTTTATATTCTTAGCCACGGCAGAAAGGGCTATGATCCCGCCAAGAGAAAATCCCCATACCCATAGCGGTTTTCCCTGCGTTGCTGACCTGATGTCACATATTGCGTTGAAGACATCCTGCTGCTCCTGTGCAAAGGTCTTTCCTGAAAAGGCTTTTTTGATCCACTGGGATACGTCATTTGAAAAGTCATGGCGATTTCTGATCTTTCGGCTCGTCTCCACCAACCATGGAGTGTATCCCTTCTCTGAAAGAAGCTCGGAAAGGAATCGGAATTTGTTGTGTTCTCCCATGTTGGCACTGCTGTGCACTCCGTGGAGCAGCACTATCTGGATCCCGTTCGATATTTTCGGAGAGCAGGAAGCGATCCTGACCTCCTTGTCCCCGAAGGTACCGGAAGTCACATATTCTTGTATATTTGCATATTCCAGTCTCTTTTTCATTCTATTCTTCCTGACCCTAAACTAAAAGAGGGCGGAATACCGCCCTCTTTGCATTTTCTGTTATCTGAGAAAGTTTGGACCGTTTACTTTCCCTGGTGGGCTGCAAGGGCAACAGCTGATGCGATGGAAAGAAGCTTCGTCTCGGCTGAGTCTGCGCGGCTGGTCAGGACTACCGGCGCAGCTGCTCCGAGAACGATACCTGCCGTCCTGTTTTCTGAGAAGTATACGATCGCCTTTGCAAGCATGTTGCCTGACTCAATGTTCGGAACGTGCAGGATATCTGCATATCCGGCGACTTCGCTCTTGATGCCCTTGTGGTGTGCTGATTCAGGGGATATGGCATTATCCAGGGCAAGAGGTCCGTCGATGATGCATCCCTTGATCTGTCCTCGGCGGCTCATCTGTGTAAGAAGCGCGGCATCTATTGTCGGAGGCATATCGGGGTTCACCACTTCAACGGCGGCAAGTGCTGCAACCTTGGGGCAACTTACTCCGAATGCGTGGGCGAGTTCTACGACGTTCTTGATTATGTCGATCTTTATCTTGAGATCGGGATACATGTTGAATGCGGGGTCGGAAATGAAGAAGATCCTGTCGTATCCCTTGACCTCATGGATGTATACGTGTGAGAGGGTCTTGCCTGTGCGGAGCCC
>JAAYHA010000026.1 GCA_012727545.1 Synergistaceae bacterium
CCTCCCACCCAAAGGATTTCGATGAGGATATTCTTGAAGTAATGGCCGAGACCCCGTCGATATGCCGGGCTATAAACCTTCCCGTCCAGTCAGGAAGCGACAGGATACTGAAAGAGATGAACAGGGGATATACAAGGAGCCAGTACCTCGAATTGGTAAGAAGGATACGCACCGTCCTTCCCGATGTCAGCCTGACCACAGATCTGATAGTCGGTTTTCCTCAGGAGACGGAAGATGACTTCAGGGATTCTTATGACCTGCTCAAGGAACTCAGGTTCGATATAGTCCACACAGCTGCATACTCCCCCAGAGAGGGTACTAAGGCTGCCGTCATGGAAGGCCAGATCGACAACAAGGTAAAGGCGGCAAGGCTGAACGAGATAAACGCACTCCAGTCGCAGATAGCTCTTGAGCTCAACGAAGAATATGTAGGAAAAACTGTCGAGATACTTCTGGACGGACCGGCGCCGAGGGGAGAGGGCTCCTTGCAGGGCAGGACAAAAACGGACAAGGTGGTTATTGTCAAAGGCAGCCCTGAGTGCATGGGCAGTTACATGGATGTGAAGATAATCAGGGCCAGCCACTGGTCACTTGAAGGCGAAATAATATAAAAAGGGGGGCTTTTGATGTTTGGAGAGGGAGGAAACCGGGGTAACCATTTATTGTTGATGCTGGGATTGGTATGCTTTATTTTTGCGGCAATACTCCTTCATTCTTTCAAGGGCCGCTTTGGAGAAGATACGTCAGGTAAAATGACTGTTAACATGATGCCTGTCATGGAGGACACAATAGATGTATCATCTTCGGAACCGACAGTATCATCCCAGGCCTTTTCTGCAAGTTCTGTAAAGCCAGAGGCCGTAAAAGAGGAATGGGTCGTTTACATAACCGGTTCCGTCAAAAAGCCCGGTGTTTACAGGATACCGACAGGATCCAGGATCTACAATGCCCTCGATGCAGCAGGCGGTTTCGCTGCTGATGCAGATCAGGAAGCTGTCAACCTGGCTGCCATGCTTCAGGACGGAGCACATGTCAAATTTCCCTCCAAGAATGAAACTGCAGCCCCGCAGCAGGCCCCCGCCGTACCTGTCCAACCCACTTCAAATGCCGGCAGCACCGGCTACAATACTTCTGAAGAACTCATAAACATTAACACCGCAATGCATGAAGACCTGGAAAAACTTCCAGGGGTCGGCCCCAAAACTGCTCAGTTGATTATCGATCACAGAGAAAAAAACGGAGCGTATAAAAGGGCAGAAGACCTCCTTCTTGTCAAAGGCATAGGCCCGGCCAAATATGACGCAGTAAAGAATTTAGTGACAGTTGCGCAATAGGAAAAACGGCCCGCTCTCATACGCTCCGGCTTTCGTTACCCTCTTCGGCATCTGCTTTTCACTATATGCCTCTTACCTCGGATACTCGCCACTCATATCAGCAGTTATTTCGGTTCTTGCAGCATCCTCGTGGGTCTTGACCGGGACTCCCTGTCCTGTGGGCGGGTGGAACACATCTTTTGTACTCGTCATTCTGCTGACATTCGCCTCATCTTTCTGGCTCAACTATAGGGTCGGTTTTGAACCATATATCCCTTCAACGATACGATCTGAGGGCAAGGTATTGCAAAACAGGCAATGGGGACGTCGAAGGGCACTCCTGATATCCACGGATCACGGAAAGATGGCAGCCTACTCCCACCCTTTCGCTGCTCCTGCCGAGGGTTCAGGAGTCAGTTTGAGGGGCGCCGTATTTGATTTCAAAAGGTCGGATAAAAAAAATGGATTTGATGAATACCTTTATTGGAGGTCAAAGGGCGCTGTAAAAAAGATCATACCTCTTGACCTGGAAATAACGTCGCCTCCCTCGGGGATATACCGATGGCGGAATTTTTTGGAGAGAAAAATAGACGACGACCTTCCCGAGCTTATGTCAGGCTACATGCTTGCCCTTACCCTTGGAATAAGGGACAAAAAACTTGCAGAGAGGCACAGGGAGGCCGGTACGGTCCATCTTCTGGCCGTCTCAGGTTTCCATGTTGGCATACTTGCAGCATTTGCCGGACTTTTACTGAAAAGAGGAAGACTAAAAGTCGTTCTCATATCGTTGCTTGTCTGGTTTTATATTGCACTGGCGGGATTTCCGCCGGGTGGCGTCAGAGCGGGGATAATGCTGCAGGTTTACCTTTTTGGTCTCTTTCTTGGAAAACCGTCCAGCCCTTTTAACAGTGTCAGCGCGGCAGGCATAGTTATGCTGCTTTGCGACCCGTGGACGTTCCATGACATCGGATGGAGACTTTCGATGCTGGCGGCTCTTACCATTTGTGCCGTCGCAGGTACCTTTAAGGAGAACAAGTCCGGGGCATTATTAATAGGCTCAGGAGCAGTCTGGTTCGTAACCGCTCCTTTGATAGCCTCTGCTTTTGGAAAAGTTCCTGTGGCCGGGCTCGTTTTAAACATTGCAGCGATCCCCCTTTTTGCCATCATCTTTCCCATTGTCTTTTTATGTTCGCTGCCCGCTTTCCTCGGCCTGCCGTTTGGCCGGGAGATCGCTGATATGTGCGAGTATCTGCTTGAGAGCTGGGACATACTCTCTGAAAAGCTTGTTGAACTTATGCCGTGGAATGTTGTCCCGGCATTTCCCCTTACGGTCTTTGCTGTGATCCTTTTCTTTACGGCAGCAGCTTATGCTTCGGGAATTTCTTTAAAAAGAATACCCGGCGCAGCCCTTATGTTTTCCCTTCTGGTCCTCTTATTTGCCTGATTGTTGTAAAATAAGGGGAATCTTTGCTCAATAACAATTTCTCTGGCGGAGGAATGATATATGCTTCTCGTGCTTGATGTTGGAAATACAAATACTGTAATGGGGATCTTCGAAGACAAAAAGCTGATCGATCACTGGAGGCTTACCTCAAGAAAACAGACGGCGGACGAGGTGGGGTTCATGATCCTGGGGCTCCTCAGCGCCTCCGGGATCACAAAAGAAATGATCCGTGCTTCCGTATATGCAAGCGTTGTGCCCTCACTTGACGAAATGTTCATGGAGGGTATAAAGAATTACATCGGCGTACCATGTCTTAAAGTGAGCCCCGACCTTGACACAGGCGTCAAGATCAGAATGAAAAACCCTGCCGGGCTTGGGGCTGACAGGCTTCTGAACGCAGCCGCCGGTGTTGAAAAGTACGGTGCCCCTCTTGTCATAGTAGACCTCGGCACAGCAATTACGCTTGATGTTATCTCTGCCGATGGGGCATATATCGGAGGGACCATAGCACCCGGAATGGAGCTTGGCATGGAATCCCTTTTCTCCCGTACGGCCAAACTTCCCCAGATATCGCTCGAAGCACCGGGGCATTACATCGGAGGAGACACAGCTGAAGCCATAAAGTCAGGGATAGTTTACGGAACAGTGGGACTGGTCGATGCTTTGCTCAACGGAGTTTTCAAAGAACTTGGAGGCCCCTGCCGTGTAGTGGCTACGGGCGGACATGCACCCATACTTGCCCGGCACTCCGAAATAGTAAAAGAGGTAGATCCATGGCTTACGATAGAGGGACTCAGGATAATTTATGAAAGAAACAGATTTGAATAATAAAGATACGTTTTCTCCACTTGTTCCGGGATACCCTTTAAAGATCGGAGGAGTGGAAACAGTAAACCCGATATGGCTCGCACCGCTTGCAGGCATAACTTTTGCTTCGGTAAGGAAGTTCTATAGAAATCTGGGTGCAGGACTCGTGCACACAGAAATGGTGAGTGCCCTCGGGCTTTGCCATAAGGGGCGCAAGACAAAGGAACTGCTCTATGGTTCAGACGAGGAGCGTCCTGTCGTCCTGCAGATATTTGGTTCAAATCCAGAAGATATTGCCAAGGGGACAGAGGCAGCTTTGAAAATAAGAAATTTTGAAGCCCTGCAGGTAAACATGGCCTGCCCCATGCCAAAGGTCACAAAAAAGGGCAGCGGTTCAAAGCTGATGGAATACCCCGAAATCTCAGCAGAAATAATTAAAGCGATGAAAAGATCCGGTCTCCCGACCTGGGCAAAGATAAGGATCATGCCCCCGGGAAGCCGTATGACAACATCAGATTATTGTGATCTGCTCTTTGATTCCGGTGCGGATTTTATTTTTGTTCACGGCAGGACTCCTGCACAAAGATACGAAGGTAAAGCATCACGTGAGGCTGTAGAAGATGTCGCGCGCCATTTCCCCGCAATGATAGGCGGAAGCGGGGACTGCTATGAACCGGATGATCTCGTTGATTATTTAAGAAGGGGATGTGCCGCTGTCCTTGCCGGAAGGGGTATACTGAAAGACGTTTTTATCATACCCAAAACGCTGAGGGAGCTGGGAGCTGACGTTCCTGAAAAATATTGGGATCCGGCTCCTGATTTCCAGTCTGAGCTTCTTCTCGAACTCGGCCGCAGCATTTATAATACCGAGGGGCAATCCCTGGCGATGATGATCTCAAGAAGGATGCTCTCTGCTCTTTTTAAAGGTTTTTCCGGGGCGGCGCAGCTCAGAAGGAGAGGAGCCATGGCCAGAACATGGCAGGAGATGGAAGATCTCCTGATAAGGTGGCAGGAAGTCAGGGACATGCCGGAGATCGAGATAACAGCGGAAAATTTTCCAAGGGGGATCATTGGCGGATAGCAACATACCCCGAATATTCCCGTGGAATGATTTTATAAAGGAAAGACAATACGACAGAGGAAGTGATCCAATTGGCGGACGAACAAAGAAAAGAAGAACAGCAGCAGAAGAATATCATGCCTGAAGAGGAGATATTTCGCCAGCGCAAAGACAAGCTGATGAGACTGCGCCAGGAAGAGGGGTATGACCCATTCCAGCAGGACCATTGGGATGTTAAGCATACATTGTCATATGTAA
>JAAYHA010000259.1 GCA_012727545.1 Synergistaceae bacterium
ACGGTAAAATCTATCTGGGGAAGCTGTTCTGCAAAAGGAAGCCTGACTTTTTCAACAAGGCTGGCGCTTGTTCCGCATGAACTCCTTGAATATGTCATCGCACACGAACTGTGTCACATGCGCCATATGGATCATTCAGCCGCCTTCTGGAAAGAACTTTCGGGATACATGAGTGACTGCAGGGAAAGAAGAAAATGCCTCAGAGAGAATGAAAATCTGTATAAATGGTGGTAATCTGACAAACAATTAAGACTTGGAGCTGTATAAATATGATGAATGAACCCTTTTCCTATCCAAATAACTTTTTGCGCTTCCTCGGCACGGGCGGCGCAAGATTTGCAATGCTCAGGCAGATGAGAAAGACAGGCGGGATCTGGTTCACTTACGGAGGCCTGAACGGTGTTGTCGATCCGGGCCCGGGATCCCTTTATCACATGTGCAGTGCCACGCCTCCTCTCGACCCGCATGAACTGAGGGCAATAATGCTCACGCACAGGCACCTTGACCACAGCACAGACATCAACGTCACAGCTGAGGCAATGACAGGGGGCGGCTTTGAAAAACAGGGAATGGTAGTGCTTCCGGAAGATTCAGCAGTCGGCTCGGGGCCTGTGCTCCTCAAATACATGGCGCAAAAGGTCGGAGCTGTTGTGATCGCGGAAGACGGCAGGAGGATCGACCTTGGGATGGGTGTTACAGCAGAACCAGTGATCCACATCCACCATGGGGTGGACTGCTTCGGCTACATATTCCGCAAAAACGGCCTCAGGACATGGGGAATGATAAGTGACACAAGGCCCCTGAAACACCTCGCAGAAAGATACAGCGAATGCTCTCTCATCACATTGAACGTGACCTTCCCCAACAAAAAGCCAAGACTTGACCACATGTCGGCTGAGGATGCCGGTGAACTTCTGCAGAAGCTGCACCCTGAGGTGGCCTTGATCACGCACATGGGAGTCATCATGATAGAGGCAGGACCGGAGAAATTTGCAAAGATAATGTCCACTCCTCAGACAAGAGCAATAGCAGCCCGGGATGACATGACAATAGACCTGGACACACTGAAGGCATATTCAAAAGTTGATATAGAATGCAGGGAAAGCTCTTTTCTGCCTATAGATGGGTGATGTAGAGCCTTGCTGAGATCAGGACAGTTACCAGAATGTTCATCCTGATCGAGTATATTTCTTCGGACCATGCCCTGCCGCGGTCGAATGGCTGACTGTAAGGCGAGTTTTCCGGAAAACCTTTTCTCGGGTAAGGGAACAGCGAAGGGACGTTTTCTCTATAAGCAAGATATTGAGGTCCGAATTTGGAAGCAAGAAACTCCTCTTCCGCGGGAATCACTATAAAGCAGTAAAGCAACAGAAACGCAGCTGTGAAGGCCGCCACCCACATCCATCCAAGCATTAGCGCCCAGCCCAGACCCATTATAAAATTACCTGCGTAGAGAGGATTTCTTATCCAACTGTAGGGGCCCCAGGTGACGAGGATGGGTGCACCTATCTTTTCCGTCCTGTATTTGGGAATGTATCCAGCTGCCCAGAACCTGACCAGCTGCCCTGAAATAACGATAAGCATGCCTGCTGAGTAACGGCCAGGCCCAAATTCGCTTGGAAAGACAAGTGCTGCTGCTGCAAACAGAGCCCAGAAGAGCCCCCTGCATTTAAAAGCTATACTGCTGATCTTCTTATTTACCGACATTATCTAATCTCTCTGATTCTTCCTTCATTACCTTTTCAGCTCCGCCCCAGCCGAGCAATTTTATCGCCACTATTGTTCCGAGAGCGATCCCCGTGTATTCCGATATAAGTCTCCACGCGACTGCCATAACGCCGGCAAGGTTCCATGGAACAAAAAGCCCGAATACCGCTGCGGCCCCTCCCTCGGCAGCCCCGCTTCCACCAAGTGTGGGCACGAAGTACAGCAGAAATAGGAGCAGAGATTCAGCAAGCATGCACTGCATATACTCCACGTGGAAGCCTGCGGCCATTATCAGGCACGGCATGATCGAAAGGTATACCCACAGATGTACAACAGCCGTCAGTACAGAGAGCATGAACCAGTATTTCCCGGTCGACTGGAAGAGCCTGATGTTGGTGCTGTAGTTGTCTATCTCCCTGCTCGCCCAGCGGGCAGCCCCAAGCAACAGGCGCGGTTTTAGGATCCCCATGCGCTTCATCCTTACCAGAAAGCCGTTGCTCCACCTTTTTATCCAATGCGGTCTGGCAATGCTAACTGCAAGAAGGAAGGATGCTATCACTA
>JAAYHA010000260.1 GCA_012727545.1 Synergistaceae bacterium
AAAAAATGATTGACCGTGCCGGCATGATTTTGCCTCTTGTCCTTTATCTTGCTTTCATAATGGGTATAGCCTTCTGGGGAAACACTTTCTCAAGAAAAAAAACAGACACAGCGGGATTCATGGAGGAATATTTCATAGGCAGCCGGTCAATGGGTGGATTTGTCCTCGCTATGGCTGTCATTACGACCTACATAAGCGCAAGCAGCTTTGTCGGAGGACCGGGTGTGGCATACAAAGTCGGGCTTGGATGGATACTCCTTTCTATGATCCAGGTACCAACGGCTTTTCTTACTCTTGGTGTGCTGGGCAAAAGGTTCGCCCTGATAGCCAGGAGGACAAAAGCTGTCACGATCACTGACTTCCTCAGGGCCCGTTACAACAGTGACTATGTTGTTATCGCGGCATCAATTGCACTCCTTGTCTTCTTCATGGCTTCGATGCTCGCACAGTTCATAGGGGGGGCAAGGCTCTTTGAGTCGATAACAGGATACTCTTACCGAACCGGGCTTATAATTTTCGGAATTACTGTAATAATCTACACCACGGTCGGCGGCTTCAGAGCGGTAGTCCTGACTGACATGATCCAGGGAGTGATGATGCTTCTGGCATCTGTAGCGCTGCTCTTCGCAGTGACCTCGGCAGGAGGAGGAGTGTCCAACATAATGGACACCCTGAGATCCATCGATCCGGGTCTCCTGACACCAAGCGGAGCGGGGAATTCCATCCCAAAACCCTTTATACTTTCCTTCTGGGTATTGGTGGGATTCGGAATACTCGGTCTGCCTCAGACAACGCAGAAATGTCTGGGGTTCAAAGACTCAAAGTCCCTGCACAACGCCATGGTCATTGGCACCTTCGTTGTCGGTTTCGTTATGCTTTCCATGCATCTCATCGGCGCCATGGGAAGGGCAGTTGTGCCCGGCATAGAAATTGGAGACCTGGCTGTTCCGACACTTACAGTTAAGCTGATGTCGCCGTTCTGGGCCGGAATATTTATTGCAGGTCCGCTAGCCGCAATAATGTCCACTGTCGATTCGATGCTGATCATGTGCTCTGCGGCAATAGTCAAGGACCTGTATTTCCACTACATTGCAAAGAATGACCCTGAACGCCTGTCCCCGTCAAAAGTAAGGTCTATGAGCTTCACTGTCACATGTGTAGTAGGTGTCATCGTATTCTTTGCTGCGATGAAGCCCCCTTCACTGCTTGTATGGATAAACCTCTTTGCATTCGGCGGACTGGAGGCAGTATTCTTCTGTCCGACACTCTTCGGCCTTTACTGGAGGAAGGCAAACTCGACCGGTGCGATACTCTCAATGATCACAGGCTGCGCAGCCTTTTTCTGGTTCAATATAACAAAGACCAGTATTGCGGGCACTACAGCCATAGTACCGACACTCCTGATCTCTGTAATTGTATTTGTAATAGGAAGTTATCTCGGAAAAAGTGAAAAGCCTGAGGTCCTTGCAATTTTTGACCTTTAGGATCCATTTCTCTGAAAGTTAAAGGGTAATAAACGAAGAGAGGGCACGATGGCTCTCTCTTCGTTTGTTATTTTTCTTCGCTGCCTTTCAGTTCTGCCTTAGGAAGTGTCATTATGAAGGATGCACCTCCGAGAGATGAGCCTCCCAGTTCAAGGGAACCTCCCTCCCGTTCCGCGATCTTTCTGGAGATAGAGAGTCCAAGACCGTATCCGCCGGCAGAGCTTCGGCTTCTGGCACGATGCGAGTCTCCTCTTCTGAACCTTTCAAATATTACATCCCGCTCTTCATCGGTTACTCCCGGGCCATTATCGTCCACGACCACCTGAATTCGGCCGTCATCCTGCCTGGCTCTTACTTCGACCCTTCCATCCGTCTCACGGTAAGACGATACGTATTTCACACCGTTTTCGACCAGATTGAAGAGAGCCCTTCGAAGATCTCCATATACTGTGTTGATAAATATATCGTCCTCGGGCAGGGATGCTTTTATCTCTATCTTTCTGCTGGCAGGGAGTTCTTTGACGTCAGATACGATGTCTCGGATCATCTCTTTGAGATCGACATCTTCTCTTCTGTTTCCCGGGGGGTCCACATCAAGTTTCACCAGAAGCAAAAGATCCTCAACCAGGCCAC
>JAAYHA010000261.1 GCA_012727545.1 Synergistaceae bacterium
GGCCTTCTCACCTATTTGCAAGAGAGCCAGGAGATCCTCTGCGCTTATTCCGGTTTCGGATCTCTCCGGCGTGTTTCTGACAGTGGGCATTTCTGAAATCGATGTATTTTCCTTCTTGACCTGAGCAGAGGCCCTCTTTTTTACAGGTGCCGAAAAGACGCTCTCTGTCTGAGCTGTTCCTGCATTCTGGCCGCTGAGGTCTGCCCTGAGAGTTCTGATCAGTTCATCCTCCTCACGGGTGACCCATGTAAGGATCTCCTCTTCAGAGCTTTGGACAGACTTCGTTTCAGTTTTAGCTGTCCAGGGCCTTTCAGATTCAACTGCAAGAGGGATGGTTGAAACCATTACGATAAAAATTGCTATACCAACGCTTTTGATACTCATCGCGACCGCAGATCTGCTGAAAATACCGGGGGCCGGGCAATAGTCGCTCTCCAGTTTATGAGTCAGGTCTTCCCTTATCTCACGTACCTCTGCCGAGAGGCAGTCAGCTTCCACAAGAGCAGAATCCCACCTTCCTGTATCACAGGCGGTGGAAAGCCTGTCAAGCCATCTTTGGATCCTTGATATCTTCTTTTTCATCCGGTCTCTCCTCCATGCCTATCAGGGATGTCTTATTATTATCCCGTTTTACATGGCGGAAGTGGCTTCATCTGCTTTGAGCCACTTACGTAATTTTGCTATCGCTTTTCTGCGTATCCTGTAAATGTGGCTTATGTCAAGGTCTGCTTCTTCAGCAACCTCTTTTGCAGCCCTGCCTTCGATCACAAGAGCCTTCACAATGTCTGCTTCTCTTTGTGACAGGCTGTTCATAGCCTGCTCAAGGTCGAGAGTCCATTCGGTCCGGTCTGCATGCTCAGAGAGTGATGCTGCCAGCGGAGTTTCATTGATGAAAACTTCATCATCGACCGGGATCGGCGCCTTAGCCTCTACGCGTTGGATAAAATTTATCATCCCGCCCTTGATCTTGTAGTAGGCGTATGTTGAGAAACAGTTGTTTCTTTTTACTTCAAAACGGTCTACAGCATTGATAAGGGAAACCATTCCTTCCTGGATCAGGTCAGGATAGGTCCCGTAGTGAACTTTAAGTTTTTTTGCGAGCCAATAAACCATAGGCCTGTATGCTAAAATCAGTTCCTCCCGAGCTTCTTCATCTCCGTTGGAACACCTGAGCCACAGGTCTTTTTCTGCTTCTGATCTACTCTCGTCTTTTCCTGTCATCACATTTTCGGGATCGCTTTTCAAATGCATATCCTCGTTTCACATTTTTATGCCGGTCATCAGCAGTCACACCTACAATGGTGATTTTACCATTAATCCGGAAAATCTACCACGGCAGAGGAATATCTTTGATGCAATCGATCTTTGTCCTCAGGTGGATGGTGTCGTTGAAAAAGACTATGAAAGCTTTATTCTTCCTGTCTACACCAATGCCTGAAAGAGAGCAGTTGTCCATCTTCATCTTCCAGAAGACATTGCCTCTGGGTATCTTTATCAAGGGAAGCAGGAGAGCTCTGAAAAGAGCTCCATGTCCAACTACCACCACATGTTCGTCCTTTAATGCCAATATTTTTTCAGCACAAGCTTCAGCTCTTTTGTAGACAATATCGGAATTTTCTCCGTTCGTTGCAGTAACATCGACCTGAGAGGACTTCCACCTTTCAAAAAGATCCTCCCCAAACCTTTCCTTTATCTGAGGAACGGTAAGTCCCTCCCATTCACCAAAGTCGACCTCCCTAAGCTCGTCCCATGCCTCGACGCTTTTCTTTCCTATCGTATCAGCGATTATCGACGCAGTCTTCATTGAACGGCCAAGCGGGCTTGATATGACTCTGTCTACAGATTCACATGAAAGCCGCAGAGCTGCCTTTTTAGCCTGTTCCTCCCCCTCGGGTGAAAGTGGGACATCTGTTATGCCCTGGTAACGGAACATCTTGTTCCACTCCGTTACCCCATGGCGGACAAGAGTAATTTTTCTTTTAATGACCAAAGAAAGTCCCGGGACCTCCTGTGGGTATTTTTTGTTCTTTTGGGTAACTGAGTTATCGTAGATGGACATTGTATCTGTCTCCTTCATGCTGAGTGATCGTAAATACAGTCAAACAATAGTCAAACAATTGTCAAACAGTAGTCAAACGGTTGTAAGAACCAAAAGCACTGTGTTGCCGCCATTGGACTTCCTCTCCCTCGGTCCCGAATGCTCCAATCGGGAATCTAGGGTCTTGGGGTTTAGTGTCCATAAATTCAGTTATAGCAAGGGTCTAAAGCCACTGGATCCCCGATTTAAGCACTCGGGGACGACGATATATAAAAGCTTTTCATTCACAGCCGGAGGGGTCTTTCAGCAAATTCTCCAGCGGCCGAAGGACGCGAATTCACCGCGAGTTTATTCCTCGCAAATTCCCCGACCCTGCCCTTGTCCCCTCACAACCGTTTGACTATTGTTTGACTATAGTTTGACCGCCCCTACAACTGCTCGCCGACTGCTTGCCAATTGCTTGCCTGCCCCTGCAGCAGTTTCACTATCGTTTCCTAATAAGGAATTCTAACAGATAGGAGGCTTGTTGCAAAACAAAAAACCCCGGTACATCGACCGGGGTTTGTATTTTTTCGAGTGGAGCCAGCGTCCGGATTCGGACCGGAGACCTGCGCATTACGAGTGCGCTGCTCTACCAACTGAGCTACGCTGGCCTCTAAAATAATGGCGGTCCCAACGAGATTCGAACTCGTGTCGCCGCCTTGAAAGGGCGGTGTCCTAGGCCTCTGGACGATGGGACCGCAAAAATGGTGAGCCGTCCGGGACTCGGACCCGGGACACCCGGATTAAAAGTCCGGTGCTCTGCCAGCTGAGCTAACGGCTCAAAAATGTACATCACGATGGGTAATTTTA
>JAAYHA010000262.1 GCA_012727545.1 Synergistaceae bacterium
ACCCCGGACCAGAGGACAAAAAGCGCAACTCCGATTCCCATGTAACCGTCTATTTCAACCCCGGCAAATTTGGATATCAAGGCCCCAATGAGCACTGCCGAAGTGGCAAGAACGTCATTTGCTGAATCTGCGGAGGCGGCCTTTATCGTAGGAGAGGATATTATCTCCGCTATTCTTGCATAAAACCTGCACAGCCAGAACTTAACGGCGATCGAAAACGCGAGGATAAGAAACATTATCGTTGAGTAGTTCGTAGGCAGAGGATCAATTATTTTGTTGAACGAGGATCTTATAAGCTCAGCTCCTACGAATAATATTGCGATCCCAAGGATCAAGCCTGTGAGGTACTCAATTCTCGCATGTCCGAAAGGATGATCCCTGTCCGCGGGCTTTCCGGACATTTTGAAGCCTATAAGGGTCACTATGGAAGATCCTGCGTCCGACATGTTGTTTATGCCGTCCGCTGTCACCGATATGCTGTTGAAAACCGTTCCCGCAATGATCTTGCTCAGGCTGAGCACGATGTTCACGATCAGCCCGATGATGCCTGAAAAAACGCCATAGTTTTTTCTCACGGAGGGGTCTTCGTGGTTTTGGCTGTCATATATAAACCGTCTGATCAATAAATCGAACAATTCGACCACCTTCGAAATAAAAGTCGGGATATGTGTCTTGTATATGATAGCAGTAAAGAAGAAAAATGAAGCTTGATAATTTTAGTCGGGCCATTCAGATATTTGCTGAATGATGTTAAACTGAAGCTGTACAAGCTCCGACATTCCCCCAGTATGATACTTATTATTTTTAAATGACGGAGGTGTGTGACATGGAAAAAATATCGATAGGAAACAATGTATTCTTACTTCCCATGCCTATGGTCCTCGTTGGTTCACGTAAGGAAGGAAGGGCTAATTTCATGGCAGTGGCGTGGGTCAGCCGTGTAAACGCTTCACCAAATGCGATGTGTATCGCGATAGGCAATAAATTTACGGCAGAAGGGATTTTTGAAAACAAAGAGTTCAGCATCAACATACCTTCGGTGGATCTGATCGCAAAGACAGATCTTATGGGGCTCGTAAGCGGAAGGGAATACGATAAATCAAAAGAATTTGACATCTTTTACGGATCGCTGAAAAACGCACCTATGATACGCGAGTGTCCCGTCACCATGGAGTGCAGGTTGATAGAATCTGTCCGGCTCGAGGTTGATACTATTTTTATAGGTGAGGTCAGGAATGCTTGGACGGAGGAAAAATATTTGACTAACGGAACTCCGGATATCACTAAAGTATCTCCGTTTTGCCTGAGCATGCCGGACAACCGCTACTGGTCCATAGGCGAACAGGTGGGCAAGGCCTGGCATGACGGGCTGGAACTCAAAGAAAAACTCGAAAAGATATAGTTTGAGATTTTTATCATTATAAATATCGGGGGCTCCCAGTGGGAGCCCCCGTCTCTTTTGTCAGTGTCCTGTGAGGCTTAATTACCACTTGCCTCTGCTTACGTGGCCTGCGATCTCGGCTTTGCTTCTCTGCTTGATCACTGTGGCCTCTTCGACTGCCTGTTTGAAGAGCGCTACGCACGGAGGATCGAGGTCGATCTTTATACCCTCTTCAGCCAGTGCCTTGAGTTTGTTGGCAAGCTTTACTATTTCCATATGGATGTCGTTGGTGCGGACAGACATAAGGACTTTCTTCGCTTCTTCCTCTGTAAGGGCCGTGAACTTATCTTTTTCGGCTCCGCATTTGGGGCATTTTTCAGGGGCTTCGGGACCTTCGTGGATGTAACCGCATACTGAACACTTGAACAACATGATATCTACCTCCCGGGTATTTGTTAATGTATTATTTTGAGAAAACCATATTTGATACGGTTTGCTGTGGTCAATCGGCAAACTGTCAAATACTTAAGACGATTATAATTATAGCATGGAAAACCTTTGTATCTAAGTATCTTAAGTTTCAGACAATTCTTATTTTTAGCTGATATAGCCTGATATGAACAAAAGTGAAAAATATGGACAAAACAGTAAGTTTACATTGACACTTTTATCACAAAGACTTTATACTTTTTTTGATATCAATTTATGGGGCCAAATACTTCTTCTTTGCCGGATATTCCGGCATGGCGGATGGAATTCCCATAACAGGACTGTCTGTCTGCAGGGAAAATTACCGTGCAGGGGGAAGGGTCGGAGAGAGTCATTGATCATGACACTGTCAGCAGCCTTTCGCCTTGCGGGAGGCTTCTTTTTTTTATCAACTTTTATGAGGCAGGTGAGATCTTATGGAAGAAACCAGAATAGGAGTGGCAGCTGTAATAGTTGAAGATCCGGATTCGGTAAGAGAGGTCAACGACATTCTCCACGAACACAGCGGAATAATCATCGGCAGGATGGGGATCCCTTACAGGGAGCGGGGGGTAAGTGTGATATCGCTGGTTCTTGACGCCACGCCGGACGAAATAAGTGCGCTTACAGGTAAGCTTGGAAAGATAAAGGCTGTTTCTGTCAAAGCCGTTATGTCAAAGGGGCG
>JAAYHA010000263.1 GCA_012727545.1 Synergistaceae bacterium
CCGATAACGAGGTCCGATTCTCTAATCGTGTTGGCAATGGTCATCGAGTCACTGTAGACAGACACACAATTAGAAGGCATGACATCTGCAAGGTAGGCAAGCTTCCTGTGGTTGATGTCGGCTATCGTAACTTTAGCTCCAAGCCCTGATGCTACCTTTGCCGCATTGACCCCGACGGTTCCGCCTCCGATAACGAAAACATTCGCAGGAGAAACCCCGGGAACTCCCATAGGAAGAAGTCCGCTTCCGCCGTAAGGTCTGCCCATATAATATGCCCCCATTATAACGGACATCCTGCCGGCCACTTCGCTCATCGGCTGAAGGAGAGGAAGCCCCCAGTCTTCGGAGACAAGCTCATAGGCAACGCATGTCGATCCTGACTTAAGGCATGCTTTGGTGAGGTCTTCACATGCAGCAAAATGAAAATAAGTGAAAATTATTTGAGAGTCCCTCATCAAGCCGTATTCCGCCTTAAGAGGTTCCTTGACCTTGACGATCATGTCAGCAGCTTCCCAGACATTTTCGGCAGAATCAAGGATCTTTGCTCCTGCAGAAATATATTCGCTGTCGTTGAATCCCGCCTGAAGTCCTGCATCCTTTTCAACAAAGACCTCATGGCCGGCATCCACGTAAGTTGAGGCAGCAGCCGGAGTAAGTCCCACCCTGTATTCGCGGTTCTTGATCTCCTTTGGACATCCGATCCTCATATCAAATATCATCTCCCATTAGATAAGATAATGAAAACCGTTACGAGCAAATCATACCACAATATTCAGAATATTACATAATGTACTAATTTATTGATATTATTAAAAAAAACATCCATCTATCCTTTATATTTTAAAAGGAAATATGAAATTCTTATTCGAGAAAATCAACAATATATTTTTTCTACATAAGGAGAAGTTGCGGCCGTCATCATGGCAGCGTAATTAACATGGAATACCTCAATATCACCAGTTTTTGGCGTATTTCTCACTTCTTCGACATCACATATCAAATGATCACTGGAGGCACCCAAAACTTTGACACCTGGGGTCAATGAACGAATTCCTTCTGGATATATATCCTGCCTCCCTGCTCCTAGTATTCCTCTTAGTCGCAGACCATTATCATCAAATTTAGGAATATTACCAAAGGCGTCCAGATCCACAATGCCCCAAGGTTTACTTGGTTTCCTCGCAACTTCTATCCATTCAGCACTGAATTCAAGCGTATCCTGCCTTAACCAGTTAAAAGGTTTCCAAGCAACCGAGCCACGAAGCATTGCACTACCTATCCGGAGTTGATTAATTTCTTTTGGTAAAAGGCCGTCATAAAACATTTGAATACAAGTAGTTCCTCCTATGGATACATTTTCTAATTCATATCCTGTGATTTCTTCTACAATTCTTTTAAATTTTATAAGGTGCGAAAGATTCTCTTTAGATGGGAGTATCCCGCCAAAACAACCGAAATTTGCGCCAACTCCTGCTATTCTGACTTGTTTAAGATTTTTGAATTTTTCTTTATTACTATAAATTGCTTCCTCTGTAATTCCTTCGCGAAGATCTCCAACTTCCACCATTAAGATAACATCATAAATTTTGTTAAGTGCACTGCATTTCTGCTCTATCATAATAATTGTATCCACGTCTGAGACAAGTGTGGAGTCTGTTATTTCTACCACATCTGATATCTCACTTGGCATAGGAATACGTATAAGCATATACTTTGCTTTTATGCCCATCTTTTTCTGTTTAATAATATTGTCTAAACGACTATCAGCAAGGCCAGCGCAGCCACCTTCAATAAAAAGTTTAGCAAGTTCCGGGGATCCGCAAAGTCCTTTTGTTACCCCCCATACACAAACACCTGAGTTCTTTGCATGTTGTGTAATTTTCCTGGTATTTTCATATATTGGATCACAATAAATCTTGAGCAGCGGGTTTTTCAAAACATCCACTTCCTTGCCATGAATGAATCTGAAGCGCTAAGTTACATACTTAAAGGTATTAACAAACAAATAATCAGACATATTCTATGGTCTCTTCAAGGACTATACCTTCATTCTTTAGCTCATCGAGAACAGGTTCATATATTTCCTTGGACATTGGAGCGTGAAGACCGGGGGTGCTTATTTTGCCTTCAAGGATGAATTTGACCGCTATTGCAGGGGGTACGCCGGTAGTCCTTGCGATAGATGTCCATATACCCGGAACGCCGAAATCTATTAAGGTAGACTTGTATTTTTCTTTTTTCCCGTCGGGGTACTCTGCAATCACCTCATCACACAGTACTACCATGTCTTTTTCTGTTGGTGCAAATATCAATTTTTCACTAAAAAGCAGAGATACGATATCTCTGGGAGAACAGCAATCAAAAGGAATTACTCTCTCGTCGAAAAATCCAAGCCATTCCATACGAAGTATAAACGCAGACCAGGGTTCGAGACCAAGCCGCTTGCAGAGGGTTTGCTTCGGGGCTCCCGGACATCCTGCCTGAATTGAAGTAAACTGCGCAATTGTCATATCTTTTGTTGGACGAACATCTGTCTCAAAGAAATTGATTTCGTTCAGATAGCAGATAGTCTCACACCAACCCGGATAACGCAGGGTCCCCCGATAGATAGTTTTGGCTTCCGGAATAGCATAACCCTCTTTGTAGACAGTCGAATCAGCATTAGCATATGCTTCAAACACTCCTAAGGCCGGGACCTCAAATAAAAATACGTTTTTATATGTCTCGCCGTCAGGCCAGAGAATCTCTTTATCATCAAGAAGGACCTTGGCAGTTCTTTTGCTGGCTCCTATAAGACTTGAAGGGGACCATGAAAGTTTATATCCCCACGGGTTAGTATTTGCTTCAGGTGCGGGCAAAGCGCCGCATAGGGAACGGAAGGACTCGACCTTACCGTTATTTTTGCGTATGTGATCTATCGTTCTGGCAGCAGACATGTGATCGATCCCCGGATCCAGTCCTAGTTCAACAACAAATATGAGCCCCTCTTCTTTTATCTTGTCAGACATTATTTTAGTCTCTTCATCAAGATACGCAGGATGTACCATGTGGACTTTTTTGTCCACGCATATTTTAGAGACTTTGGGCATAAATTCCGGAGGAAGAAAGTTAACTACTATATCCGCCTTATATTTTTCTATTAGAGTTGAAGCTTCAGCACCCGCGTTTACTTTCACTGTTTCGGAACAGATGCTGAACTTTTTAGCAAAAGCAAGGTTCTCTTCCGAAAGGTCTGCCACTATGACCTTACAGTCACATTTTCTGTCAAGATAATCGATAAAGGGCCCTGAAATGCGCCCTGCTCCCAAAAGTAGAACTTTCTTCATGTTTTTATGCCTCCATTTATTTGATTACTTGCAAAAACTAGTCAATATAAAAAGGTTTTACTACACCTATCGAACGAGCTACAAATTCCATAAGCGTAATAAAATCAAATACCGGAAGGTGGAGATTTTTCCTTATCGGATCCGAAAATGGCGGCAGGTCGGTACATTCAAGGACAAAAGCACCAATACTTTTATCCCTCATGACTGCTTCTTTTGCAGTACCGATGACCTCACCTGCTATAACATTGAGATCAACATCGTCATCAGGAGCTGTAAATATCTTGTTCCACTCCGGAGAATTTTCCATACCTAATATGTTAAGTCTGATATCGTCTGTAATGCCAACGGTTCTGAGGTGCTCGACTTTCAGCGCGCTCTTTTTTGCGGTGATGACAGCTATAGACTTTTCCGGCCCCAGCATCTTGTGGACCAGGGGCACCTGAAGAAGGCTCGACGTGAATACCGGTACATCAAGTGCAGATGCGAGCTCCTCCTGAAATATGGCATTAAAGCCACAACTGGTCGTTATTGCTTCTATCCCCTCTGAGATCATTTTTTTTGATTCAACTATCATGTTTTTAAGGACGTCCTGGCTGGGATCTTCAAGAACTGTGTGGAGGTTGGCTCCCTTGATCCTGTTAAAGCGAACCGGAAAGGCATATGACTTTGGGTTTGTGCTGTTCCCGGGCAATGTTTCCAGCTGAACAAGCCCCCTGGGCACCTGTCCGGCCTCCCAGCAAAGAATCCCTATCCTGCAAGGTTCTATCTTCTCCACTTGATCACTCCCTTTATGCAAATGCAGGGGGTCTGCTGCCCCCTGCATTCCTGTTATTTTCCAGAAACTACATTGACATGCCCAACACCACAAAGAGAACAAATGCTATTACAGCAGTAATCAGTGCATAGGGTAACTGCGTCATGACATGGTCCATATGGTCTGAGGCAGCCCCAAATGACGATAGACAGGTCGTGTCAGATACAGGCGAACAGTGGTCTCCGAAAAGTCCTCCTCCCATTATCGCACCTACTGTTATGAATACTATCGGTCCCACATTTCCTCCCGAAAGATTGAATGCTATCGGGATCGAAAATGGCACCAACAATGCATAGGTACCCCATGATGTTCCTGTAAAGAAGGATATACAGGCACCTGCCGCAAATGAGATAGCGGGCAGCATTGCCGGTGTCATCCAGGCTTTTGTCAGTTCCATGACGTAAATCTGCGCACCAAGGCTCTTTGAGATAGTATTGATGCAGTAAGCAAGAGCCAATATGAATATTGCGGGGAGGACTGCTTTTATGCCCGCGGTCGCAGTCTCAACAAAATCCTTGACACTCTTGAAATATCCCCCTATTGCCATAACAATTGACTGATACATTACTACAGCAAAAAACGCCTCAAGTATTTTGACCCCGCCAAGTATTACAAAAGTCCCTATTGCAATACTTATTAGCATCACAACCGGGATGACTAGGTGCAAAAGCATATGTGTAGGTTTGCCCGGGATAGGCTTTATCTCATCCAGTTCTGCTCCGGCAAGAGGGGTTGCGCCGTCACGAATGACCTTGCCTTCATTTTTGGCACGGTCTTCGGCTTTTTTCATCGGCCCGAAATTCGGTATGATCTGGAATGCAAAGAGACCGCAGGCTATTAC
>JAAYHA010000264.1 GCA_012727545.1 Synergistaceae bacterium
GTTTTTTGATCTTTTGGGAATAGAGGCCAAGCGGTTCTATGTGTACCTTTGCGACCCAGATAAGATCCAGCTTCTTTTCCTTGTTTGTGTTTTCCAGATATGGGACGTGCTGGAAAAAGTTTGCGTCTAGGCTGCCTTCAGCAAGAGCTGTATTGGGTGTTACATAGTCAGTGAACTCTTTTATTTTGAGATCATATCCCTCTTTTTTGAGAAGATCCCTGACTACGACCATTATGTCCTTATGGGGGAAGGGAGTGACTCCTACTGTTATAGTCTTTTCAGCCGCGAAAAGAGCTGTTGGAATTATCAAAGACAGTAAAATCGCTATTGCTAATTTTTTCATATCAAATACCATCCTTTCTTCTTAAGGGGCAGAGCCCCACGGTCAATGCCACGCCTGTACCGCACGATGTTACTCTTCCTCTCTCATACATACCGCACATGTCGCTTCCTTTATCTATAGGCTCCACCTCCCTGAAAAGATTCCAAGATGATCGTAGCTACTTTATCTTTTCGTAAACTTTATTTCCCACAGACTGTATCAGCTGGACTATCACAATGAGTATCGCAACAGAATAGATCATTACGTCTGTCTGGAATCTGTTATATCCATACTTGATGGCAAGGTCTCCAAGGCCGCCGCCGCCTACTACCCCTGCCATTGCCGAGTATCCGAGAAGGTTGATGGCAACTACTGCCCAGTTGAGTACTATAGAGGGCATTGCCTCCTTGACCATTACACCGAATACTATCTGCATATCTCCGGCACCGAATGACTTTGCCGCTTCAACGACCCCCGGGTCTACCTCGAGAAGGCTGCCCTCCATCAGACGTGCAACAAACGGAGTTGCCGCTATGGTAAGAGGAACGATCGATGCAGTGCTCCCGATGGAAGTCCCTGCGATAAGCCTTGTAAGCGGTATTATTGCAATCATAAGTATTATGAACGGGAATGAACGGAGCAGATTTACTATCAGGCTCAATGTGGAATAAACTGCTTTGTTGGGCTTAAGACCGTTTGAACCCGTCATTATCATCACTATTGCGACAGCAAATCCAAATATCCCTGAGAAAAGGGTTGACAGCGCTATCATGTAAAGTGTCTCCCAAAGTGCGAAGAGCAGTTCATTCAGCATTTTTCATTACCTCCCAGAACATTCCGTTATCCCTCAGCCAGTTGATCACTTTTTCCAGGTCAGCATCTGAGACATTAATTATCAAAAATCCCATCACGGTATCCCTGTATCTTTCTATCCTTCCGCCCACCACAGAAAAATCTATGTCAAGCTCCCTGGCCATCCGGGTTATTATGCTATCGTTGGCGATCTCACGCGGGAACATCAGCCTTATATTGGTACCGGATGGGATCACCGCATAGTCGTCTGTTATCAGCTTGCGAAGCTCTTCTCCCGGGGCCAGGAAAAGGCCGTCAGCATCACCTGATGCCACTACACTGCCGCCGTCGAGTATCACGACCTTGTTGCATACCATTTTTACAACTTCCATCTGATGTGTGACTACTACGATCGTTACCCCAAGCTTTACATTGATATCCATAAGCAGTTCAAGGATAGATATTGTGGTCTTGGGATCAAGTGCCGATGTTGCTTCGTCGCAGAGCAGTATCTTAGGTTTGAGCGCCAGTGCTCTTGCTATGCCTATACGCTGTTTCTGGCCTCCGCTAAGGTTGCGGATCTTCTCATTTTTCTTCTCTGTCAGTCCTACAAGCTCAAGAAGCTCTTTTACCCTCTCCTCAGCCTCTTTCTTAGGGACTCCCCAGATTTCAAGGGGGAACATTATGTTTTCGTAAACGTTCTTTCTGTTCATAAGATTGAAGTTCTGGAAGATCATGCCCATCTCTTTGCGAAGTTCTTTCAGCCCTTTGGCATCAAGTTCAGACACCTCCTGCCCCATTACGCGGACAGAGCCTTCAGAGTATCCTTCGAGACCGTTCAGGCAGCGCAGCAAAGTAGACTTGCCCGCCCCTGAGTGTCCAACGATACCGAATACATCTCCCCGTTCAACATTCAGGGAGATATCGCTGAGGACCTTTAGTTCTCCAAAATTTTTACCGAGACCCTTAACTTCGATCATAAGATCTACCTTCCTTTTATCTTTGCAATTATTTTGATAAGCAATGCAAAAAAATGACCGGGCCACTCAAGGCCCGGTCTCACTGATCTTTGCAATCGGCGCTCTAAGCGCCCGCCAAATCAGGAGAGGAGCCTCGAGTACACATGCACATCATCATGTTGTTGATGCCGATATTGTTTATAAGCATGGCGGTTCCTCCTTCCCCGAAGTGTCTGACAAAGCGAATTATATCACCACAGTACGTTTTGTCAAATTAAAACCGCTTCAGATCACATGCGTGAAAAGCTTGTATCAGCACATTTATGAGGATGACCCGTCAAGCGGGCAATTTTTTTCTGTAGTATCAAAAAATTGTTCCTTTGTTTGTCAATTTGGTGTAAAATGTCTGAACATTGGGGGGTGCTGATTTGTCTAAACATTTAAAAATGAATCCAAAATTGAAAATCATGATACCCGTCGTTCGCGGCCTGGCAAACATTCTAGGAAAAGATTACGAGGTCAATCTCCATGACGTCATGATGCCCGAACACTCTCTGGTGATGTGCGAAAACGGCCATGTTACCGGACGTGCGCCCGGTGCGCCGATGACTGACTTTGGACTTTATATGCTCCAATCTGAAGACTACCAGAACAAGGAAGGGATCTATAACTACCTTGCTCGCAACAACCGGGGCGAACTGATCAAATGCAGTGCGATCTTTATTCGGGATGAAAATGAGAAGGTAATAGGCTTCATGTGCATAAACTACGACATCAGCAAGGCTGTCGCGGCCCAGGAGCTGATAGAGAGCATCCTCCACCTCGATATGGAAAAGGTCGAGCAATACCCAGAATCTCCTAAGGCCGAGCCTCAGAAGCCGGATAAATTCCCGGTCCCCATACGTGAATGGTATGCACAGGACCTCGAAGAGGTCGTGACCGATTCTCTTACCCAGGTAAAAACAAGGATAGGAACACCGCTCAATTACCTTACGAAAACGGAGAAGAAAGAAGTCATCAAAGAGCTTCACGACAGAGGATTTTTCCTTCTTAAGGGCTCCGTTGACAGGGTGGCAAAAGAGATGGCGAACACCAAATACACTATCTACTCTTATATCCGCGATGTACAAAAGCTGGAAAAACTTGAAAAAGCACATAAAGTCCTGGAGAAAAAGGCAGTTGAATAGACATTTCAACTGCTTTGCTGTTTTATTTGTCAGAAATTTCATTTCCTCTTGACAAAAATTTATTATGGAATAACAATATTCTCTGTTAGTATCAAAAAATTGTTACGCAGATAATTTTTTGATACTATCGTCAAAACACACCTTTATGCAACAAATCTTACTGATCACCAAACCAAAAAAATCTCTATGGGATTCTGCGAACAAGCACAAGGAGGGAGAGAGGGCATGGAACTGATACAGAAACACCCGATACTTGAGTTCCATCACGGCAAGGAAGTAACGTTCACATTTGACGGCAAGGATATGAAGGGTTTTGAGGGCGAGCCGA
>JAAYHA010000265.1 GCA_012727545.1 Synergistaceae bacterium
ATGCCGAACACACTACCCCCGAAGGCTCCGATCTTCAGCTCTGGCTCAGCAGAATGGTCAAAAACGGTTGTGGCGCATGTGTGATGGAAACATCTTCACACGCGATAGTGCAGGGAAGGATAGAAGGGGTCTCCTTTGACCGGGCAGGCTTTACGAATCTGACAGTAGACCACCTTGACTTCCACAATGACATGGAAACGTACTTTATGGCTAAAAAGACCTTATTTGATAAATACATGCGAAATAACTGGATGGCTGCAGTAAACAGTGATGACAGCTATGGAAGGCGCCTCATAAACGACCTTGGCAGCAAGGCGATCAGTTATGGCACAACCGATAAGTATTCAAGATTCTTCGCTGAAGTCAAGGGAACATCGATCGAAGGCATGGATGTGGAAATAAGCACACCGGATTCAAAAATACCGGTTGCTTCAAGGCTTCCTTTGCTGGGTGAGTACAACATCATGAATGCTCTTCAGGCACTTTCAATATGCTGGTCATTGGGAGTCAGGGATAAGACTGCTATGGAGGGTCTGCTGTTAATGAAACAGGTCCCGGGAAGGCTTGAACGATACATAATATCAGGTTCAGGGACATGCGTGATCGATTTTGCACACAGTCCGGACAGCCTTGAAAAAGTCCTTAAGACACTCAGAAGCGTCTGTAAAGGAAAACTCTTCGTAGTCTTTGGTGCCGGAGGTGACAGAGATAAGACAAAACGGCCCATAATGGGAGAGATAGCATCCAAGCTGGCAGATTCTGTCATCATCACTTCGGATAACCCAAGGAGCGAAGATCCGAAGGTCATAGTTTCTGAAATAGAAGAGGGAGCAAAAAAACACTCTTTTGAATACACTGTTATAGTCGACAGAAAAACGGCAATATTTGAAGGACTCAGCAGGACAGGCCCCGATGACATCCTCCTGATATCTGGAAAGGGTCCGGAACCATACCAGATACTCAAGGACGGGCCGGTACCATTCCTTGATAAAAACGTCATGCTCGAGTGGTGTGTGGAAAAGGGCAAAGAGGTGATCTGATGTCACAATTCATGGTTTCAGATGCTGCTTTATGGTCCGGCGGAAGACATTACGGGCCTGATATCCAGCTGTGCCGTTTGTGGAAGAACGACAGCAGAGACGTAGGTCCGGGAGATGCGTTTGTTGCATTGAAGGGTGAGAATACAGACGGGCATAATTTTGTGCACAAAGCAGTAGAAAGAGGGGCAAAACTTCTGCTTGTAAATTCAGATAAGATAGAAGAACTCATGCTTCTGGAACCCGAATATGCAGGGATAGCTGTCATTGCAGTTCCCGACACTGAAAAAGCACTTGCAGAGATAGCCTGTGAGTATCTAAAAGTGCAGGCACCCAAAGTAATTGGAATAACCGGAAGCGTGGGAAAAACGACGACCAGGGAGCTGACAATGAGCCTTCTGCAGCCAGGCAAAAAGGTGCACAGCGCCATCAGAAGCTTTAACACCGTTATTGGGTGCAGCCTGACGATACTCGCTATGCCAGAGGGTACGGAGATATTGATCCTTGAGTTCGGAACGAACCATTTTGGAGAGATAAGGGAGATGGTATCACTCTTTCCTCCACACCTGGCAATTATTACCGAGGTCGCTCCCGCACACCTGGAAGGCTTTAAGGATATAGAGGGAGTCCTTAGTGCGAAAATGGAGATATGCGGCTCAGAAAACCTTGAAATGATAATATATAACTCAGACAATCAACTTCTAAAAAAAGAATTGTCTTATAATTATAATAACATTGTAAAAATAGGGGTTGGAAGAAAAGAAGAGGGTGGACTAAAGATCCTTGATTCTGTTGTTTCGCTGACAGGGGAAGGGGCTAATCTGATTTCTTCCTATGGTCTTGATGGAATACGCTTTGAATTTAAGACCGGACTTTTCGGTTCACAGCATTCTTATAACGTAGGTTTTGCCTTCATGGCGGCACGGAGTTTTGGAGTAAAAATATCTGAAGCAACAGAAATACTTTTAAAGTTCATTCCAATATCTGGTAGAGGTATTTGTAAAAAACTGCCCCAAAATCAATGGGTAATAGATGAGGCATACAATGCCAATCCCCGCTCAATGGTGGCGGCGATCGAAAACACCATAAAAGTGGCAGAAAACTCAGGGTTGACAGCATACGCGGTACTTGGCGGGATGAGAGAACTTGGAGGGGCTTCGGCACACTGGCACCGGGAAATACTTAGCTCGCTTACAGCTTTCGGTAAGGTCATTCTTTTGGGAGAGGAATGGTTTGACTCAACGATAGAAATGCCGGCCAATGCACAAAGATACAGATTTTTCGAAGAGATAACAGGCCTTACCAGGACCGTATCCTTTCCTGATTCCGTGGTTTTGATAAAGGGTTCAAACTCATACGGACTAAAGAGGCTTGTGGCACTTTTAACGGAGGGTTAATATGTACACTGAATTTGTAATGGTCCTTACATTATCTCTTTTTGCTGAAATATTTTTTCAGCAGCTGT
Organism: Synergistaceae bacterium; assembly: GCA_012727545.1. Taxonomy (GTDB): domain Bacteria; phylum Synergistota; class Synergistia; order Synergistales; family Synergistaceae; genus Caenicola. The sequence goes on from JAAYHA010000265.1 coordinate 2,503, forward strand.
GGATAAAGAAAATGCACGGATTAAAAATAGAGCAGGTAACAAAGCTCTATGGTCCGTCATGGCATGAAAAGACCAAAACCGGCACTCCGACAATGGGCGGTATAATCTTTATCCCGGTTTTCCTTGCTTCTATATATGGAGGTTCGTTCCTGAACCCATTCACGGAGATAGGCACACTTTCTAAAATAGCGCTCTATCCTGTTCTTGCGGCAGCGGTAGGTTTCTGGGACGACTGGATCAAATATTCCAAAAGGTCAAGCGACGGCCTCAAAAGCATGGAAAAGCTTTTCCTTCAGATAATAGTGACTGTTCCATGGGCTTTGTGGGTAACTCCCGGACCAATGACGATTTTTCCGACGATCCTTATACCCCGGTATGTGGGTATCGGATTGATCACCTTTGCCGGTGTAGGACTTCAGAACGCGGTCAACGTAACTGACGGACTTGACGGACTTGCTGCAGGGTCCGTGCTCATCTCGCTTCTGGGAGCACTTTCTTTTCTCGGAGCCGAACCCTCTGTGATCATTTCTATCGGTTCTGCTGCCGGAATTTGTTTAGGTTTTTTATGGCATAATTCCTATCCTGCGAGTGTCTTTATGGGTGATGTAGGGGCGCATTTTTTTGCAGGCCTGCTCCTTTCCCTCTGCATCGTATCGGGGGCTTTTCTTTTTATTATTCCCATTGCTTTCATATTCGGACTGGAAATAATTTCTGTCGCGATCCAGATAATCTCAATAAGATGCTTCAACAAAAAAATATTCCTAATGAGTCCTGTCCATCATCATTTTGAAATGCTTGGATGGAAAGAGACCCAGATAGTCACACGTTTCTGGATAGTACATGCGGCAGGCATGCTTATTTTGATGTCGCTGTTGTTTTTATTGATATTTCTGGTATAAATACTAGTTTGACGTATAGCGAATTTGTTCAGTTGGAGGCTTTAATATGGAAAAGGATACTACATATAAGGGCAAAAGGATCTCTGTGATCGGTGCCGGTGTAAGTGGCAGATCACTGGCTGAACTTGCCAGAAAACTGGGAGCTGAAGTTTTCGTTTCCGACCTCAAAAAGATCGATGAAGAGACTGTAAAAGCGTTTAAAGCTATGGAAATTGATTGGGAAGAGGAAGGGAACACAGAGAAAGTTCTCGCCTGTGATGAGATCATCCTCAGTTCAGGAGTATCGCAGGATATTCCTATTTTAGCGCTGGCAGCTTCCCAAAAAATTCCTGTTACTGGCGAGCTGGATTTTGTTTACCCGTACATGACGGGCAAAATAATTGCTGTAACAGGAAGCAATGGAAAGACAACGACAGCCTCAATGACGGGGTTTCTTCTGGAGAGAGCCGGAGCTGTTTCTATGACAGGCGGCAACATCGGAAACCCTGCAGCAAATGCGGCTTACGAAAAGAATGACTTTCTGGTGCTTGAGCTGAGCAGTTTCCAATTGAACAGGATAAATAAATTTAAATGCGATATAGCCGTCGTTACCAACCTTGCACCTGATCATATCGACTGGCACGGTTCTTATGAAAAATATGTGGAAGCAAAGGCTAATGTTATACGGTCCCTTGCCCCTAACGGACGTGCTATCTACCAGGAGAGGGATTCAAAAGCACTCGATGTTCCCGAGGGCGTGGGATACCCGCTGAGCTGGGGAGAGCCGGACGACAGCAGAAAAGGGATATATCTTGACAGGAAAAGTACCGCTGCCTTCATATGCGTTAATGAAGGAGAGAAGCCGATCAGGCTATTTGGTTTCGATGCAGTGAAACTGCTGGGATCCCATAACATAGAAAACGCTGCCATGGCAACGGCTGCACTTTTGCTGCTGGGTCATGGACCCGCAGACCCAACAGTGATATCAGAATACGAGCCTCCGAAACATCGCTGCGCTTTTGCCGGGGCCATCAAAGGGATCACCTTTGTTGACGATTCAAAAGGAACTAACGTAGCAGCTACAGTGACAGCGATGAGTTCCCTGGAAGGCAGTAAAGTGATAATCCTGGGAGGGCAGGGCAAAGGCGAAGATTATGCGCCCCTTGCTGAAGCGGTTTCCAAATATGCAAAAAGCGCGGTCCTGTTAGGCGCAGAGAAGGAAAAGATAGCAATGGCACTAAACGCGGCAGGATACATGAGTTATACCATAGTGTCCACTATGGAAGAGGCGGTAGAAAAGGCTTACTCCAATGCAGTTCCGGGAGACACAGTGCTGTTGTCGCCCGCATGCACCAGTTGGGACATGTATCCAAACTACGGTGCAAGGGGAGACCATTTCTGTCAGCTGGTGAAAAGGATAACGGAGAGAGATTCTTAGGGAATGAACGGGATGGAAGAAGTTCGGGAGAATAAAAGGAAGTTCAGGATCAACCCCTTTATCTGGGTCATCCCCCTGATTTTGAGTGGGGTAGGGATCCTTATGATAACTTCGACAACAAGCCCGAATTCTTTTACCCTTACAGGGACCCCATTTCAGATGGGGATAAAACAGGCACAATGGCTACTTATCGCGCTCATTGGGATGTTTGTGGTCTTTGCCATACCTCTGCGGGTTTGGTACAAATTGAGCGCCCCCATACTGATACTGACATGGACTATGTGCTGGTTGCCCCTTATTCCGGGGGTAGGTATGAACGTAGGAGGGGCAAGCCGCTGGATAGATGTACCCGGATCATCTGTTTCGATCCAGCCGGGAGAACTGCTTTGTCTTGCGATCGCACTGCATCTGGCCAAGCTGCTCTCAAGGTGGGACAAAGATCCCGGAAAGGCGTTTTTATCAACGATAATACTTGTGGTGACAGCTGCCGTTCCGCTTTCACTGCAGCCTGACCTGGGAACGATAATATTGATATTTTTGGTCTCCATGGGGATGTATGTGGAAAGGATAGGATGGAAGTGGCCTGTTATCGCAGGTGGACTTCTTGCCGGATGTATTTTCCCCTTGCTGATATTTTTTGAGCCTTACAGGATGAGAAGAGTTTCGGCATTCCTGGACCCATGGAGCGATCCGCTTGATAAAGGATTTCAGGCCATACAGGGACTCATTGCATTTTCCAATGGAGGATTTTGGGGCGCCGGGTTGGGGCATGGTTTTCAGAAACTCAACTATCTCCCTGCGGCATACACGGATTTTATTTATGCTGCGATCGGTGAAGAGCTTGGCCTTATTGGCACTGTGGGAATTATCGGACTTTTCGCTTTCTGGGTGAGCCAGACGAAAATGATCTACTACAGGGTCCCTGACGGCTTCAAGTCTTCGTTAACATGGGGAGTCACTCTCACAGTTGTGATCCCGCTTGTAATAAACGTGGCAGGAGTGACAAAACTCATTCCTTTGACAGGCATGCCGCTTCCGTTTATCAGTTATGGCGGCACTTCACTTTTGACCATGTGGTCCAGGATAGGAATAATGCTTCGCCTGGAAAAAGAGAGTTATCTTGGAAAGGGATAGGCCATGACTGCCAGATTGCTTCTTGTAGCTGGAGGGACAGGCGGCCATGTATGGCCTGCAATATCTTTCGGCCAATGGATCGTTAAAAACAAGCCCGAGGTATCTGTATCATATATTTGCGGGAGTCGTCCCCTGGAGCTTGAAATATATAGTTCTGCAGGCATAGAGCCATTTAAGCTTCAGATCGAAGGTTCACCCTTTTCAGGGCAAGGTTTGGACAAGGTCAAAAGAACATATAGCCAGTTTTCTGCACTAAAAGGATCAGTAAGCTTCCTTCGATTTTCGGCTCCTGACTGTGTCCTCCTCTTTGGAGGGTATGTTTCCTTTCCGATGCTTATGGCATGCAAGATACTAAGGATACCGTTTGCAGTACACGAACAGAATGCTTATGCGGGGAAAGTCTCGAGGATAGCATCAAAGATGGGAGCAGAAATTTTTACAGGATGGCGTGAATGCATGCCTCTGCAGTCTTCAAAATACACAAGAATAGGAGTGCCGGTAAGGGAATTTCCTAAAGTGTCACCAAAGGATGCATGGGAGGAACTAGGGTTGCCCGGAGAGCTTCCGAAGGGACCAAGGCTTCTTGTTTTTTCCGGCTCACTTGGAAGCGCATCGATAAAGGATCTTGTAATGGAGGTATCCCCAGGAGAAGATTTTAGGGACTGGACATTTATTCTTCCGGCTATCTCCGAAAAAGTTGAGAAAGTAAAAGAGAATGTCTTTCTGCTGCCTAAGGTCTGGAAGACAGAACTGCTTTACAGCCTGGCAGACATGGCGACTGTCAGGGGCGGAGGATCCACTCTGACAGAGGTCTCAGTACTTGGGATACCATCTCTTGTGATACCATGGGAGGGTGCCGCCGACAATCATCAATATCACAACGCGGTCTCCTTTTCCTCAGAAAACAGAGCGATAATATGGGACGGCAGGGGAACAGGCGAAGATTTTGCCAAAAGCCTGATGAGACTGTATGATATCCATTTGGATAAAGACAAAAACGAGCAAGGAAAACAGTATAATAGCGCAGGGCAGATATGCCATGACTTATGGCTTGCGCTTTCTTCCTGTTATTGAAAGGAGAGTTTTTTTTGGTACTTGTGACTGACAAAGACCTAAAGACGAAGAATATCCACCTGATGGGGATAGGCGGGGCAGGCATGAGCGGTCTGGCCATACTTCTTGATCAGATCGGAGCCAGGGTCTCGGGTTGCGACATGATACAGACCTCTTACATGAAGGGTCTGAAAAAAAGGAACATCCCAATAGAGATGGGACACGATGCAAAACACATAGATGACTTCATGCCCAATATCCTCGTCTATTCAAGTGCCATTCCCCAAGACCACTCTGAGATATTGAAGGCATGGCAGCAGGGAATAACTGTCTCACGGAGAGCAGAGGTCCTGAGCCTTATATTCAATTCAAGAAGAGGTGTTGGAGTAGCTGGCACACACGGCAAGACGACGACTTCTTCAATGATATCGCTTATAGCGGAGCTCGCAGATATTGACCCAACTGTGGCAATTGGAGGAGAGCTGGCTGACATAGGAACCAACGCCAAACTCGGAGAGGGTGAATACATGGTCGCCGAGCTTGATGAAAGCGACCGTTCCTTCGTATACTTCCACCCTGAAATAGCAGTGGTAACAAACATCGACTGGGATCACAGGGACCACTATATGACATTCAAATCTGTAACAGACGCCTTTGCTGAATTTTTAGCCCACAGGAAAGAGGGCGGCAAAAACATAATATGCATGGAAGACCCCGGTGTAAACACGCTCTGTTCTGATTACGGAATCTCTGACGGAGTGATCACATACGGATGGGGGACAGGCTGGGATTGGGGAGCGACAGAGGTAGAGCACAACGCCGGCGGAGGTGTTTCCTATACTCTCAACATGAAGG
>JAAYHA010000266.1 GCA_012727545.1 Synergistaceae bacterium
ACCATAGCGATGTTTTGTTCCCTGGTGAAACCCAGTGCTGCAGATGTGAGACTGGTCTCTGATTCTATAGTTCTTAAGGCACTGTCCATTGAAAGCACCATAGTAGGCATAATTAGGAGACTCAGCACAAGAGAGGCTGTCATCCAGGAAAACCCTGAGCCTCCGAGGCCGTTTCTGATAAGTGGAACGAGCAGGAAGACAGATGCGAAACCGTAAACGACCGTTGGTATCGCTGTCATGATTCGGAGGATCCTAGCTAACAGCTTTGCCATCCATTTAGGACCATAACCATGTATAAAACAACAGCATCCGACTGAAAATGTCCAGCCCATGACCAGTGATGAAACGGAAAGGAGTCCGCTTGCCCAGATCATTGGCATGATCCCAAACTGTCCTCCTTCAGGATTCCATACAGAGCCGAACAGCGAAGGTCCGCTCCTGACCAGTCCGTCAAAAGCGCAAACAGTGATAAAGACAAAAAGTGCTGACATGAGAGAAGATACATATACAGCCGATGCCTTTAACCAGATAGGGGTGTTTTTATTATCGTTCAATTGTCTGTCCTGATTAAGTCGGGGGAGAGAATACTCTCCCCCGCCGGCTCGTTACTTCTTTGCGGGAACCGGGATGTATCCGCTGTCTTTCGTTATCTCGGCACCTTCAGGGCTGAATATGTAGTCGATAAAGAGCTTCGTGAGTCCCTGGGGTTCTCCTTTTGTGTTCATGTAAAGGTTGCGGGTAACTTTGTATTTGCCGTTTGCGGCGTTTTCCTGTGAGGGGACCATCCCGTCAAATGTCGGAGCTTTTACTGAGTTGTCAATGTGTCCGATCCCGACATATCCGATCGCGCGCTTGTCCTGTGCAACAGCAGTCTTCATGGCTCCGTTGGAGCTGACTACGTTTACGAAAGGAGCAAGCTCTCCCTTTTTGATCGCTTTATCTGTGAAGACTTCCCTCGTGCCGCTTCCGTCTTCTCTGCCGAATACATTGATCGATCCGGGTTCGGCTCCAAGTTCTTTCCAGTCTTTGATCTTGCCGGCATAAATGTCAATTACCTGCTGGGTCGTAAGAGCATCGACCTTGTTTGCAGGATTGACTACCACTGCTACACCGTCAATTGCGAATGCAAAGGAGACCAGTCCGTACTTTGATATCTCATCTTCCTTCAGTGCCCGACCTGTGTTCCCTATCGTAACAAGTCCTTCTCCGACCTGTTTGACTCCTACTCCGGAACCTCCGCCGGCTACTGTTATGCGGATGTCAGGGTTAGCAGACATGATGCGTTTCGCCGCTTCTTTCATTACGGGTATGTGGGCGGTACCTCCCGCTATGTCAAGATTTCCTTTCTGTCCTTTAAAAACATCAAGGGGAGCCGCTATTGCAGAGGATGCTGCTATCAATATTATCGTAAGTGCCATAGAAACAATTGTTTTCTTCATAGTTTATTTACATCTCCTTATTTTTTAGTAAAGATATAGGGATCCAGGCAGATCAAACACATGCACGTAAATACTCCTGAAGCCACAAAAGGGCTCCGGAAGTACTTTGTCAGTAATCCGCGGCAGGGTATCAGCTTTTTGGGAATTAAATGAAAAGGAAACTACGGCCTGTAAAAGGCTGTGGACCCGGAGGCTGAATGTGCGGCAAACTGGTAACGCATCCCGTGCATTATCTTATGGATAACAAATCATGTGCATCCCACAGTACGCCACCGCCTTCCGGAAAAATCTGTAATCATTACAGGTTTATTAATATCACACCAAGAGTTGTTTTTGTCAAGGCACAAGTCGCAGTGAGCCTAATGTTCAATTGTTAATGTATTTTGCCCGCATCGGGGGAAAAACCATAAAAAAAGACGGACCGAAGTCCGTCAGTGGTTTACGACTATGGTGGGCGATAGAAGAATTGAACTTCTGACCTCTTCCGTGTCAAGGAAGCGTTCTACCTCTGAACTAATCGCCCAAC
>JAAYHA010000267.1 GCA_012727545.1 Synergistaceae bacterium
TACATCGATAGAAAGCCTGCCGGAGTCGCTTGTACTTACTGGGACCGCACTTGGTTTTACGGAACACCAGATGCTTCGCCATATTCTTGTCCCTGCGGCAGGAAAGGGGATACTTGGCGGGATCATGCTGGCGATGGGACGGGCAGCGGAAGATACCGCAGTTATCATGCTGACGGGGGTAGTAGTCAATTCCGGACTGCCTGCAGGGCTCGGTTCAAAGTTCGAAGCCCTACCTTTTCTCATTTTCTATACTGCCGCTCAGTATGTCGATCAGAATGAGCTTCTCAGAGGTTTCGGAGCTGCGATGGTCCTTCTCGTCCTTTCTGCGGGACTCCTTTATGCTGCATCCAGGCTTCAACGAACGATGGAAAAACGCTGGAGGGGAGCAAAATAATGGGTCTCTGTGCAGAAATTCAGAATCTATCAGTTTCATTTCACGGCAGAAAAGCTGTCAGCGGAATAAATGCGGCATTGCCGTCAGACGGCATAACGGTTCTTATCGGACGCTCCGGTTCCGGGAAGACGACTTTTTTAAGGGCTTTGAACAGGCTCAATGAGACTTTTGAGGGATACGAAGGGTCGGGAAGCATACGTTTGCTTCTTGGAGGTGAAATGAAGGACATCTGCTCTTCAGGAACATTGAACCTGACTGAATTGCGGAGAAAGGTCGGGATGGTCTTCCAGACACCCAATCCTCTTCCGTTGAGCATACGAAGGAACATCATGCTGCCGCTGGAACTCATGTTGGGATCCGGGGGATCAGAGGCTGACGAAAAAATGGAAACGGCACTCAAGACAACAGGGTTATGGAATGAAGTCAGAGACAGGCTTGATACGCCTGCAAACAGACTGTCCGGGGGGCAGCAGCAAAGACTCTGTCTTGCGAGGGCTCTTGTCCTTGAACCGGAGATGCTGCTTCTTGATGAACCCTCAGCCTCTCTGGACAAGAGGTCTGCTGAGCAGATCGAGGACCATCTGCTGTTCCTTAAAGACAGATATTCCATCGTTATGGTATCTCACAGCGTAAGACAGGCACTTAAGCTAGGAAGCTACTTTGTACTGCTTAAAAATGGCACTGTTGCAGCTTCATTCTTTAAAGAGGAGCTTCCGGAAGGGAAAGATGCTGAAAAAGCACTGACCGACCTTCTTTAATGAGTTTCTGACAGTTCCTTGTAAATCTATCTCGAGATCACATTTTTAAGGGGATATACGAAATGCACGATATCGGACCAATTTTTGAAATGATGAGAAATGAAGTTGCAATGGGTCCCATCCACATAAAGGAGATAAGCGAGAAAGGCATTCCCATTATAGGAACCTATTGTACTTACACACCCTGGGAGCTGATCAATGCAGCCGGCGGGATCCCTGTTTCGCTGTGCAGTACAAGTGAAAAACCGATAGGTGAGGCAGAGAAGCACCTTCCCAGAAACCTCTGTCCGCTCATCAAGTCCAGCTATGGCCACGCACTTACAGATACCTGCCCTTACTTTCATTTTTGTGACATGGTCCTCGGTGAGACGACCTGCGACGGCAAAAAAAAGATGTATGAGTATCTGCGAGAAATAAAGGAAACTTATGTAATGCAGCTGCCGCAGACAGTGAACGGTTTGAACAGCATGAAGATGTGGAAGGATGAGATCCTGCTTCTCAAAGATTTTCTTGAATCAAAATTCAATGTGGAGATCACCGGCGAAAAACTTTCTGCCTCCATTAAACAGCGCAATGAGATACACAGTACGATGATGGGATTTTACTCTCTTGCCTCCCTCCCATCGCCGGTCCTTACGGGCAAGGAGATCATGCTGGGATCTGATTACCTTAAGTTTTCCTTTGATTACGAAAGGACAATGGAAGTAATAAGAGATCTGACTCTAAAGCTTAAAGAAAACTATGCTTCGGGAGAAAGGCGGATCGATCCTTCTGCAAAACGTATCCTGATAACCGGATGTCCAATGGGAAAGTCGCTTGAAAAGATCGTAGACGCTATCGAATCGAAGGAAAACGGGGGAGTCGTAGTCGGATTTGAGAACTGCGGAAATCTTAAATGCTCTTCATCTTTGGTTGACGAGTATTCAGATCCTATAGACGCTATAGCTGACAAGTATCTCAATATTCCATGCTCGGTAATGTCACCCAACTCAAAAAGACTTGAACTTATCAAAAAATACGTAAAGGAATACAGGGCAGACGGTGTGATCGATGTTATCCTCCAGGCCTGTCATACATACGCTGTTGAAAGCCACTCCGTCCGGGAAAACCTTAATAAATCGGGCATCCCTTATATGTCTGTAGAGACGGACTATTCACAGGGCGATACGGGCCAGCTTGCTACAAGGTTCGGCGCTTTCATAGAGATGCTCTGATGTATACGGCCGGAATAGACATAGGGTCTTCAAATATAAAAGCCGCGATCTGGGACGGATCCTCTTTTGAAGTATGGAGTCAGCCTACCGGGTGGGA
>JAAYHA010000268.1 GCA_012727545.1 Synergistaceae bacterium
GAGTAGATGCCGCCTGACGGACACTTGACCTCTTTGTTGCTTATCGTGTCTTTATAATCATCGTCGATGAAGTTCTGAAGGGTGTAAGTTTCCTTGCTGACGCCGCTTGAAAACCTGTATGAGTCAAGCGCCAACAAGACAGTGGCCCTGTTTCCGCCGCATGCCTTTTCTCTGACCATATCGTCAGAGGGGCCGACAACCAGATATAAAATTCCCGCCAGGATCCCTATTATTATGACTACGATAAGCAGTTCGACCAATGAAAATCCTTTGTCTATTTTTCTCATGCTGTCCCCCCTGCCGAATATGATCGCTCTATTATAGTATCTCTTCAGCATAATGTGCAGCAATAAAGTGCCGGGATTTTAAGATCTGGGTCATATGGCCATCTCGATCTTGACTTCGCTGAAAGCGTCTATTGCCGCGTCAAGGTCCTCTTTCGTATGCCTTGCCGAGACCTGGGTCCTGATGCGGGCTTTGCCCCTTGGCACGACAGGGTAAGAAAAGCCGGTAACGTAGACTCCTTTTTCAAGGAGCCTGGCCGAGAATTCAGTGGCTATCCTTGCATCATAGAGCATGATGGGGACAATGGGATGCGTTCCGGGCAGCAGGTCGAAACCAAGGGCTTCCATCTTCTCCCTGAAGTATGAGGTGTTTTCATGTACCCTGTCCCTGTATTCGGTTGTGTCCCCGAGCATTTTGATGACCTCAAGAGAGGCCCCTGCTATTGCCGGTGCAAGGGTGTTTGAGAAAAGATAGGGTCTGCTGCGTTGCCTAAGGAGTTCAACGACCTCCTTCTTCGCGCTGACGTAGCCTCCGGACGCACCGCCGAGAGCCTTTCCGAGAGTGCCGGTCAGAATGTCCACCCTGCCCATTACCCCGCAGTATTCGTGGGTGCCGCGCCCGGTCTTTCCCATGAACCCTACCGCATGGCTGTCATCGACCAGTACGAGGGCATCGAACTCGTCCGCAAGATCGCAGATGGACTTAAGGTTTGCGATGTATCCGTCCATTGAAAAGACTCCGTCTGTGACTATCATCTTAATTCGGGAGCCCTTTGCCGCTTCAAGCTGTGTCCTCAGGTCTTCCATATCGTTGTTTTTATATCTGAATTTTGCTGCCTTGCAGAGACGGATCCCGTCGATGATGCTAGCGTGGTTCAGTTCATCGCTTATGACGGCGTCGCCTTCGCCCAGTATGGGTTCAAAGACACCTCCGTTGGCGTCGTAGCATGATGAATAGAGGATAGTATCCTCCATGCCAAGGAAGTCGCTTATAGCTGCTTCGAGATCCTTGTGTATCTGCTGTGTGCCGCAGATGAATCGTACCGAGGCGAGTCCGTAACCCCATCTGTCGTATGCCTCTTTTGCTGCCCTGATGACTCTGGGGGAGTCTGCAAGGCCGAGATAGTTGTTTGCGCACATGTTTATGACACCGAAATTTGTTGTTGTATCTATGATGTCTCTCTGAGGAGTTGTGATAACCCTCTCTGATTTGTAGAGTCCCTGCTCTTTTATCTCTTCTATCGTTTTGGTTATGATCCCTATGGCGCTTTTCATTTATCTCATCCCCCGGTCATTATATTTAGATAAACAAACGTTTGCCTGTCGGTACAGGATAATGGAAGATCAAAGGTTTTGCCAGTCCAGGACAACCTTGCCCGATTCGCCGGTGTTCATTGCCCTGAAACCCTCTTCGAAATCCATGACATCGAACCTGTGGGTTATGACACGGCTTATATCCAGCCCGCTCTGAAGCATCGTAGTCATCTTGTACCACGTCTCATACATCTGCCGGCCGTATATCCCCTTGAGGGTAAGTCCGTGGAATATGACCTTGTCCCAGTCTATTACCGTTCCGGGTTCAAGGAGCCCCAGAAGTGCTATCCTGCCTCCGTTGAACATGTGGTCGACCATGTCTGAGAATGCCTTCGGGCTTCCGGACATTTCAAGTCCCACATCGAAGCCCTCCCTCATCCCAAGCTCATCGAAGATGTCTCTTAACTTTTCTCTCTTTACGTTGACAGTTCTTGTCGCTCCCATCTCTTTCGCAAGCGAGAGCCTGTAATCGTTGAGGTCTGTCACCACTACGTTCCTTGCTCCGACATGCCTGCATATTGCAGCTGCCATCATGCCTATCGGGCCTGCTCCTGTAATTAGGACGTCTTCGCCGATGAGGTCGAACTGAAGTGCCGTGTGGGTGGCGTTTCCAAGCGGATCGAAGCAGGATACGATGTCATCGGGTATCTCAGGAGCGCATCTCCAGACATTCGTCTTGGGTATCGAAAGATACTGCGCAAAGGCCCCGTTCCTGTTCACTCCGACACCGATGGTATTAGGGCAGTTATGCCGTCTACCTGCAAGGCAGTTCCTGCACGTGCCGCAAACGATATGCCCCTCTCCGGAGACCCTCTCGCCTATCTCCCAGCCCCGCACATGGCTGCCGGTCTTTA
>JAAYHA010000269.1 GCA_012727545.1 Synergistaceae bacterium
CGATAGAATCACTTTCAAAACTGCCCGTTATCTTTAAAAAAGACGGAACTATCACAGCAGGCTCAAGCTCAGCTCTGTGTGACGCGGGAAGTGCAGTAATGGTCGCAGGCGACGATTGGGCGAAAGCGGAAGGCCTGAAACCTATTGCAGAGATATTAAGTTACTCAGCAGCAGCAGTTGATGCTGAACATTTCCCGATCGCACCGGTCAAGGCAATGGACATTGCGCTGAAAAAAGCGGGTATGACAATGGATGACATGGAACTGATCGAGATAAATGAGGCATTTGCGGCTCAGGTAATTGCCTGTCACCGTAAAATGCCTTTCGATATGGAACGCCTGAATGTCCATGGAGGTGCGATCGCTCTGGGACATCCCATAGGAGCAAGCGGTGCCAAAATACTGACGACCCTCCTGTACGCACTGAAGCAGCAGGGCAAAAGTGTCGGCATGGCCAGCGCCTGCATAGGCGGAGGCCAGGGTGTGGCAATGGTCGTGAGGCTTATCTAGGGATCCGGAGGACCATAGATCTGACTGGTATGTAATTTTAGGCTTGAGCAATGCCTTAAAAGCTAATGGTGTAAATATAAATCCAATAAGAAACTGCCCTTTTTGTCTTATGCAAACAGGGCAGTTTTTGTGATCGTTTGGGTTAGAAATGAAAACTTTTCGCAGTCGACATTAATATTTCTGTCAGTAGTGGCTAATCGATGAGTCTTCCTCCTTCTATATAAATTGTCTGTCCCGTAATATATGAACCGCCGGGAGATGCAAGGAAAAGTACGGCGGCTGCAATTTCTTCAGGTTTTCCAAAACGCCCAAGCGGGATTTTGGCAAGAAGCTCCTTTTTTTTCATTTCGTCATTTATTAGGTCAGATGTCTGTGCGCTAGGCACGTAACCGGGGGCGACAGCGTTTACGGTGATCCCTTCCGCTGCCCATTCATTAGCCAAGACCTTGGTCATCTGGCTGATACCTCCCTTTGCAGATGCGTATATGGAGAGATTTTTGTGTCCTCTGGCGGAAGATACTGATGCAGTATTTATTATTCTCCCCCATTTGTTATCTTTCATAATTTTAGCAGCTTCACAGGCAATGAAAAAAGGTGCTTTGAGGTCAATTCCGATCAGCCTGTCCCAGTCTTCTTCAGTACATTCGGCCGCCGGTTTGCGTATGGAAAAGCCGGCGTGGTTACAAAGTATATCGATCCCGCCAAGGACGACTGATGTTTGCTTAACCATCTCCGCTATCATTGAAGCATCTGAAAGGTCGTATTTTATGAATTCATATGTGTTACCGTAAGGCCTGCATCTTTTTAGGACTTCTTCGGCTCTTTGAAGATCTCTGCCTGAGATAACAACATCAGCACCACATTCTGCAAATGCACATGCGAACTCGGCTCCTAATGTCCCTGTCCCTCCTGTAACAAGGACTTTCTTGCCTTTAAAATCAAATAAATTTTTATAGTCCATATTATCAGGTCACCCTTCCTGTTCATTAAAAATAACCTTGATGTCATACAAAATTCTTTTATCTGTTTGTCTATGCTGTTATTATATCCGAGTAAGTGTTTATAATTGCCAGAAAAAGATCGTTGGTAATTTTGTTCTGCGATGGGAGGAAATCAGAAATGAAAGTTGAATATTATGTTTTTTCGGGGACCGGAAATACTCTTAAGATAGCCAGGGAAGTCGGCAGGAGGCTTGAAGAAAAAGGGAACGAAGTCAACTTCCACATGATCGGCAAGTACAATTCCTTCAGGATGTCGGGAGACAGTGTTATCGGCTTGGCTTTCCCTATCGCTTTTTTCTCCTCATATCCGCTTGTTCTGAGATTTATTGCTTCTCTGCCTGAAGGTAAGGGAAGACGGATATTTATGACTGCCACGATGGGTGGCTCCGCCCTCGGTGCTGAAGGAAAGTTCAAAAAACTTGTCAGGCAAAAAGGCTATAAGCCGATAGGCTCAGAGTTGTTTGTGATGCCGGGCAACTACAATAACGGAGTTATTCCTGAAGATAAAAATCAGGCTCTGGTATCTGCGGCACTGGATAAGGCGAAGTCCTTTGCTGACAAGCTTGCTGACGGCAAAGCGGCTTGGGGACGGGGAATTCCCATTATTCCCTCTATGTGGTACAAATTGGTTTCTAGCGGAAGATCCCTTCGGTTCTTTTACAGGATGTTCCCCATAATGGTCGACAACAGTAAGTGCATAAAATGCATGAGATGTCTGGAGAACTGTCCTGC
>JAAYHA010000270.1 GCA_012727545.1 Synergistaceae bacterium
AACCTGATCGAGGGGGTGGCTCGCGGCATAGATATGTTTGACTGTGTCCTGCCCACGAGAAACGGAAGAAACGGCGGCGTGCTCACGAGCTTCGGAAAACTTAACCTCAAGAACAGGGGCTTTGCCAGGGACTTCACCCCGATAGACCCTTCATGCGGATGTTACACATGCAGGAACTTTACAAGAGCCTACATCAGGCACCTATATACTGCAGGAGAGATACTTGCTGCCAGACTTTGCAGCTGGCACAACCTTTATTTCCTTGTCAACCTGATGAAGGATGCCAGAAGGGCAATAATAGAAGGCCGATATCCTTCGTTCCGGCGTGATTTCTTCAGTAAGTACAACGAAGGACCGATCCGGCCATGATGAGCAGAATGGAAGAGAAACTGGAAGGACGCAAGACCGGGATCGATGGTGAAATGCTCTCGGAGATAGGTCTGGCAGCCCAAAAAATTCTTTCCGGAGAGCTTGTCGGCTTTCCTACCGAGACAGTCTACGGTCTTGGGGCAAACGCCCTTGACGCAGAAGCAGTAAAGAAAATATATTCTGCCAAAGGACGTCCTTCAGACAACCCTCTGATAATCCATGTCTGCGACATAAAAATGGCCGAGTCGGTGGTCGAGCTCAACTGGCGCGCGAGGTTCCTCATGGACACATTCTGGCCCGGACCACTCTCTCTTGTGCTGAAAGCGAAAAGGATCGTTCCTCATGTAACACGGGGAGGACTGGATACTGCTGCAATAAGAATGCCGGATAATCCAATAGCACTTGAACTTATCCGTGCCGCCGGGGTTCCGATCGCCGCTCCAAGCGCCAACAGAAGCGGAAGGCCAAGCCCCACAGACGCAGTGACGGTTAGAGAGGACATCGGAGATGCAGTGTCGATGGTCCTTGACGGTGGACCTGCAGTAGTGGGCCTGGAATCCACCGTACTTGATGTAAGCGGGGAAGATCCTGTGCTCTTAAGACCTGGCGGAGTCTCCAAAGAAGAGATAGAGAGAGCTCTCCATATACCTGTCCTTCTGCCGTGTGACGGGGAGTCGACCAAACGTTCTCCCGGAACACGCTACAGACACTATGCTCCCGAGGTCCCCCTTGTGCTGACGGACAGCTCATACAGCAGTGAGGCAGAGGGCAAAAAATGGGCATGGATAGGGACATCCGAACCTGAGCATTCACCTGCCGTAAAGATCATATTCAGGGATACAGAGGAATATGCCAAAGAACTTTTTCGTGCCCTGAGGACGATCGAAAAAAGCGGAGCGGAAATAATTATCGCTCAGATACCTGACGAAAGTGGTATCGGACGTGCTTTGAAGGACCGTCTGATACGCGCTTCAGGCATTTGACGCGGTTCGGTTACAATGCTATAATTTGCGCTGCTTCCGGGGCGTAGCGCAGTCTGGTTAGCGCGCCTGGTTCGGGACCAGGAGGTCGGAAGTTCAAATCTTCTCGCCCCGACCATCTCGAAATAATGCCCCCGGCGAATGCCGGGGGTTTTGTTTTTCAGCAATTTTCCATATTTGACTATCGCTGTTCAATCTGTTATAGTCTTCAAGTGAGGTGATTTCTGTGCCTGAGGATAAGACCGTCGCTCAAAACCGTAAAGCGCGGCATGAGTACTTCATAGTAGAGTCTTTTGAAGCCGGACTGGTCCTTTCGGGAACAGAGATCAAATCAGTAAGGGAAGGCCAGGTAAACCTCAAGGACGGATATGCCAGGGTAGAGAACGGAGAGTTATGGCTTTACAACGTTCATATATCACCCTACGAAAAGGGAAGCTACTACAACAAAGAACCTTTAAGGCCGAGAAAGCTTCTTGTACACAAGTCTGAGATCAGGAAACTTCTGGCAAAAACAAGAGAAAAAGGTCTTACGCTCGTGCCCCTGAAGATATACATCAAGCAGGGAAGATGGGCGAAGTGCGAAATTGCCGTAGCAAAAGGCAAGCAGCTCCATGACAAAAGAGATACTGCAGCAGAGAAGGATGCTAACCGCGAAATGGAGCGGGCTATCCGCAACAGGTCGCGCGAAGGCTGATCATCTGCAGTATTGAAAGCGGGACCGGATAATCCGGCTCGTACATAAGGGGACGTATGGTTTCGACAGCAGGTTGGAGGATCGGGAGGAGCGGGTCGAGGATGGGGAATCCTCGTTAATCCGGCTCCAAAACAATAATCGTCAATAACGATTACGCACTCGCTGCTTAAGTAAGCGGCGCGCTCTCTAAAGCTTCCGTCATCGGGCTCTA
>JAAYHA010000027.1 GCA_012727545.1 Synergistaceae bacterium
TTCAGCTTGTGAAGGTCTGCCAGCATCCTGAAGACTTCCCTTACAGAAATATCCCTCAGTTCAAGTGTCACAGGCGAGTACATCCCAAGTGGATCGCCCTGAACAGCTGGACGGGGCTTTGGCGGTGACGGCGGCACAATGTCGGTCACAGTTTCCAAAGTGAGTGTTATCCTGTCTGATCCGGGCATTCCGGTGATCTTTTTGAGGATCAAAGGTTTTTCACCGACCACACCCATTGTAAGCCCCTGTTGATCATTGGATAAGACGCTGATCCTTTGTACAAGGTTGTATTCATATTCCTGATACCACTCTTCGCTCTCTTTCTCTTTTAACCTGAGAATATCCCAACCATATTCGTCCCACCAGTCTTTCTTGTCTGTGTTTCTGGGAAAACGAATATCTTTCCATACAAGTGTTATCGCGCTGCCTGTTGTCGGTCCCTGGACAGGAAGGCTTATAGAAGTACCTCTCAGTTCGAGCATGACCTGGTTGCTGCCAATCTGCCTGACCTTCATTCCTTCGATGACAGATTTGGGTTCCCCCGTCTTTGCGGTCGTCGTCACAGCGTATGCAGGACTGACAGAACAGACTGCCATATATAAAGCCGCTGACAAAATGATAGTGAGCGTCATGAATAATCTGATTATAGATCTGTGCGATATTTTTTGTTTGACCATGTCCAACTCACCCCTTTAGGATCTATAGCTGTTATTTTACCCTTTCCTCCGCCGAAAACAGTACCCTGCCTTACCAACATCCCAGGCGTCTCATTTTCTATGTCAAGGGTAGCGACTCCACCGCTTCCCATGACTACAAGTGCCCTTATCTGTATCTGTGGCGCGAAGTCAGGGACAGAGAACTCCTGAGCCACAGGCCTGGACAGGACTGATACTGGATACCTGCCCACTGTCTCGGCCAATTCTACCAATTGCCTGCTCTCATTACGGTATCTCAAAAAGACATCGTACTTTTGTGTAAATGCACTTAGCCTGGCGTTGATCTCACTGCCTGCCGGCATTTGAGGCACCTGCAATATATTGGCTTTATCTTTGGAAGTGTTTAGCCACCAAAAGTTTACGACACTCGTCACTGCAGCTGCAGAAAAGAGCAAAAAAAGCAACAGGAAAAACAAAAGTTCCTTCTTCTCTTCAGGAGAGACAGGAGCCTTAAAATTCGACAGAAACTTTGATCTGTTAAGTTTTATCCTCAGTTGGGATAGATCCATCTGCTTTTCCTCTTCAGTTCTTTTTCTCTGTTTTTAACGGTTCCGGTACAGATATTTTACATTCTATTGTAAAGGAATAACCAACATAACCATCTGTCTGGCCTGTAAGATCCAGATTAAGGATCCTTGTAAGATAGGAACTCTGCCTGAACGAGGAGAGCAGTTCGAGCAGTGAAAAATAGCCCGCTTCCCCACTAACTTTAAAGCTTACGCTATCCTTGCCCTCAGCCACCTTTATTACAGATGCATCTTCAAAGCCGGTCGTTGTGAGAACATTTATAAGTATCGAATAGAACCTGGTGGCAGATTCGACCTCAGAAGGGGCTGTGGCATTGTCAATATTGAACCCGGTCTTATACCTGGACACGGCATCTGTTTTGGCCCTGAAGACTCTCTCCGTCAGCTGATTCTCCTGGGCAGCAGCCTCAATATTTGCCCTGACGTTCCTGATGTGCCTGATAAACATGATCTGTGCAGACATTATCAGTACAACCAACAGAAATGCCAGTGCTATCTGTTTTTTTGTCAGTTCTTCAAAATCAACTCTTGTCATAACACCCTATCCTCTGAGACGACATTCCGGTGTTTGAGCTCATCTACATCGCTTTTAAGAATTATCTGTGCAAGCGGGAACAAAGTGCAATCGAGTTTAAATGATCTCATGTTGACGCCGTTTCTGTTCGCCGGGGAGATGACCGGCACACTTACGATATTTGCGAAGGGCGCCATGTGCAGATTATTGGCAAACTGCAGTATCTCTTCCTCGTTCCTTCCTATCCCGGACAGGCTAAGCCTGCCGGAAGTCATGGAAAGAACTTCTATAGTTATGCCCTCGGGCAGGATCTTTGCAAGTATTGTCAAAAGCTCTACCGAAGGAATGTCAGAAAGCAGGTAATCAAGTTTTGTCTCAAGCTTGGACATGTCTCCGGTTATCCTCCCAAGTTCCTTATCCATTATGGCTATCTTCTCGCTGTTAGAAAGAGCGCCCTCCTTCAGTTCGAGCCTCTGGCTCCTTAAAGAGTAAAGCTGCCAGCCGCCTATTATGAAAACAAGAGTGCCCGCTATTGCAAAAAGAAATATCGAAGTAAAGAGCAGCAAATGCTTGTAGCCCGATTCGCGCTCTTCCCTCGTCTCTTTTCCCGGCAGCCTGAGGTCAAGTTTAACGACCATGTCCCCTACCTCAGCGCCAGCCCTATGGGGATATCCCAGGAACCTGCAGAGCTGTCAAAGGCAAGTCCATGGAGGGAGATCGGATCAGAGAGCATAATTTCTGGTATAGAGAGAGACTCCTTAAGGAAATCACAAAGATCCTGAGTCGCTCCGGGACCGAAAATGAAGAACATGTCCGGTTTGAAACCCCTCATCTGAGAGAGGGCAAACTGGAGCGAGGAATGGATCTCCCTTGCAAATGCGTTATATTCAGCGTTCAACTGTTCATTAAAGGATTCGTCCACAAAAGAAATTCCTGTAAAGCCGATGGACATAGTGCGATAAAAAATACCGTTGCCCTTCCAGGAAAAAATAAGGACAGACCTTGTCTTGCCCGCATATATAAAGACTGAGGCATCAGAGACAGGTGTTATCGGAGTTACTGCCCTTTCCAGTGCTATCTGGGCAGGTTCTATTGCTGTTATCTCTATACCATTGGCCTTTGCGGCCTTGGTTATGTTCTCTATCAGGGTCTTTCTGGCAGCACCGACAAGATACCTGGATTCCTCGGCGCCGTTTTGAAGTGGGTAGAATATCTCTGCAAGGTCATAAATTCCCTCTTCAATGGGAAAGGGGAAATAATTTTCGAATTCATACCTGAAAGCAAGTTTGGCCTCGTACAGGGACATATTTGGGAAATTTACGACCCTTAGAAGCGAGTCGGTCGTCGGGAGCGAAAGGCGCACAGGAACATCAATACTTCCTACGTTGTGCAGGATCTCATTCATTACCTGATAAAGGTACATGCCGTTACTGGTAAAAGGATCGCCGCCCTGAGTGACTTCTTCGGACAACTCCCCGGAAACGGCATCGGTGACAACATAACTGCCCGGCAAACCAACAACAGTGAGATACCTGAAATATCCCCTGTCAATAAAGAGTCCGGCCCGTTTTTTCTTGTGTTTTTTAAACCCGAATAAAGACATCTATTTCCCCTTTTCGATGAATAAAAATTAAATAATTAACCAGAGGAAAACAAAAGGGCAAGATTTCCACTGCCATTATAACCCAGAATATCTGATTATAACAACGATTTTTGAAGTATTTTCAATTTAATTTTTGATGATTTGAATTATTGCTTTGTGATTATATATTATAGGTTAAGCAAATATTACAAATTTAAAAAATATATTTCTAGTGAGATTGATAAAAATAGTATTATTGTTTATATTAACAACACAAATGTTGTTCAATGTTACTTAAAACGACTATGTGTATCTAAGTTTCACACGTGTCCAAGATAGGAAAATGAAA
>JAAYHA010000271.1 GCA_012727545.1 Synergistaceae bacterium
AAGCGCCTGAACCCGCAATGGTGCTCCTCTGTGATCATCTTCAGGATCCGCACAACCTTGGAGCCGTGATCAGGAGCGCCGAAGCAGCAGGAGCGTCGGCAGTGATGATCCCCAAGCGGGGCGGAGCTCTTCCGACAGGAACTGTCGTTAAAACAAGCGCAGGAGCTGCTCTTAGACTGCCCATAGCAAAAACAGGAAACATTTCCCAGACGATAAGGCTGCTTCAGGAAGCCAATTTTTGGGTGGTGGGGCTTTCAATGGAAGCCGAGGAGACCCTCTTTAAGGAAGACATGCCCCCGAGGGTCGTGATAGTCATCGGTGCCGAAGGCGACGGCCTGGGCCAGGCAGTAGCAAAGTCCTGCGACGAGTTGAGGCACATCCCCATGGCCGGAAAGACCGGATCACTGAACGCATCGGTGGCGGCGGCCTTGGCGCTCTTTGAATACAAAAGATCTCGCAGGTGAACCATCTGCGGAAGTCAATTGGTAGTCAATAGCGAATCGATAGCAAATCAATTGTTTGGAACTGATAATCTGTCCCCTTCCGCGATCTGCCCCAAATGCGGCAATTGAGATTTAGAGCAAGTGATAACGACGCAATGCGCAGTGGAGCCTTTCGAAGGCGTATATGAATACGTCGAAGGGAGGCTCCACAAGTCTTGCTATGTTAGCGCTGCTATAAATCACAATTGCTTGCTTTTTCTCAGAATAATGCTACAATTTGTATACTAATTCAGGGGCAAGTACTGGAAGAGTGGGTCGTGCCCACTCTTCTTGCTTTACAGGGGGGTATACGGTGGAAAAGATCAAGCTGAGCGACATATACAGCGGACTCAGGGAGCGGATCGAATCGCTTGGTTATGACTGTGTCGGCTTTGAAAACGTCACCGAGGATGAGATGAAGATACTCCGCGTCTATGTGGACCTTCCCGGGGGAGTGAACCTCTCCGACTGCGAAGCAGTGGCAAGGGAGGTAAATGTCTACCTTGATGAGATGGAAAGCTCCCTTCCCGATAAATATTACCTTGAAGTAAGTTCACCCGGTCTGGAAAGGCCTCTCTTCACTCCGGAAGATTACAGGTCATTTTCCGGCAGGGAAGCACAGGTGTCGCTGAAGGGCGGCAAAAAGATCGCCGGCATTATCAACGGAGTGGACGACGACGGCAAGGTACATTTCCTTTTTGCCGACGGTGAGAGTTCGGTTCCGTTTGCTGACATAAAAAAGGGCAAGCTCGTTTATAAAGAGGAAAAGGGTCAGAAAAAGACTTTCAAGAAGATAAAAAAGAAGTGAGTTTCGTAAAAAGTCCTTTTCATCCCTTTTTAATCGGTCGGACAACAGTCAGGAATAATTTCATGAGAGGAGTTAAATAGATGCAGCTTGGAAAAGATTTCAAGAAAGTACTCAAGCAGATAGAGGAAGAAAAGGGGCTTTCGGAGGAGATCATCGTTGCGAGTCTGGAAGCTGCCATGGTATCTGCCTATAAGAAGTACAAGGGCGGAAATCAGACGGCAGAAGTCCACATAGATGTCGATTCCGGTGATTTCACCCTCTATGAGGTCAGGGTCGTCGTTCCTGACGAGACTTCCGATGAATCGGAGATCTCGATCGCGGAGGCAAAGCGCAGGGGTAATGACGATGTTGAGCCCGGGGATATCATAAGGAAAGAGGTTTTCCCCGAAGATTTCGGCCGGATCGCCGCACAGACAGCCCGCCAGGTCATTATCCAGAGGCTGAAGGATGCTGAGCGCCAGGTGATCTACGAGCAGTTCTCGGACAAGATAGGCAACATCATCACGGGTACGATATTCAAGTCTGAAGGCGACCAGATACTGGTCCGCCTTAACGAGAAGACAGAGGCCATAATGCCTAAGGAAGAGCGTATAATCGGGGAAAAATATCTTCCCGGGTCAAGGATGAAGTTTTATCTGCTTGACGTCAGGCAGACTACGAGAGGTCCCCGCATAATAGTATCGAGGACCCATCCGAAGCTCCTGCACAAGCTTCTTGAGCTTGAGGTGCCCGAGATCCAGGATGGCGTAGTCGAGATCAGAAACATCGTCAGGG
>JAAYHA010000272.1 GCA_012727545.1 Synergistaceae bacterium
TGTTTATCGCATCGGAAGATGTTACGTAATGCTGAGCCGGAAATATCCCCGTGTGGTCTTTTGTCAGGACTGCCCTTCCGCTCACAGGGTCTATTTCTTCTATCCGTTCGATCTCATCATCAAAAAATATCACCCTGACAGCCGTATCGCTGTACGCGGGGTATATCTCCATTGACTCTCCCCTGCTCCGGAAGTTTCCGGGCTGTAGAACGAGGTCGTTGCGCTGATAATAATTGTCCAGAAGCCTCGTCATAAATGCCCTCCGGTCCCACTGCTCACCGACCGCAAAGCGGAAGATGGCATCCTCGTAGTTTTTTCGTTTGCCCAGGCCATATATGCAGGAGACGCTCGCAACAACGATTACATCACGCCGCTCCAGCAAAGCTTTTGTCGTTGCAAGACGCAGCTTCTCTATCCTCTCGTTTATTGAGGCGTCCTTCTCTATATAAATATCCTGAGCCGGCATGTAGGCCTCAGGCTGGTAGTAGTCGTAATAGCTGACGAAATAGTTGACCGAGTTCTCCGGGAAAAATTCCTTGAACTCGCTGTAAAGCTGCGCCGCCAACGTCTTGTTGTGCGCCATGACAAGAGTAGGCCTCTGCAGCCGCTGGATCACATTGGCCATAGTGTAGGTCTTGCCGCTGCCGGTAACTCCAAGCAGCGTCTGCACAGCCCCGGGCTTTTCAAATCCCCGGACCAGCCTCTCAACTGCCTCCGGCTGATCCCCGGACATAGGCCATGGTGAAAAGAGCTTAAATTCGTCAGACATAAAGTCTCTCCTTTGCATAAATACAACTTTAGTAATATATAGCTTTTTGGGGATCGCGTCATCCGTGTTTCCCCCGAAAGGGGGAAGCGGCATGAAGATGCCGCGGGAGTCGGTTGGTAATCAATGGCAAATCGGTTGTTAGTCAACAAGCACCAAACCTCTTTCGTCATACCGGGATGACGTATAGGAGTTTAGGTCTTGCCAATTGATTACCGTGGCAGTACTTCCGCCACCGTTCCTCACAACTGATTCGCCATTGATTACCCATTGACTCACCTATTGATTTGCAAAAAAAGCTCAGCGAAAATAAATTCGCTGAGCTTTTTTAAGTTCTATGGTCGGGATAGTCGGATTCGAACCGACGACCCCCTGCTCCCAAAGCAGGTGCGCTAACCAGGCTGCGCTACATCCCGTGACGATGGGCATTATAGCATATATTCCTCTAATTGTGGAAATATTACACCCGGACATACCCAAAATTATCCTATAAAAAAAGGAGCCTTACGGCTCCT
The DNA here is from genome assembly GCA_012727545.1 of Synergistaceae bacterium. Classification (GTDB taxonomy): domain Bacteria; phylum Synergistota; class Synergistia; order Synergistales; family Synergistaceae; genus Caenicola. The sequence goes on from JAAYHA010000272.1 coordinate 1,282, forward strand.
GATTTATCTTTAATTTTATTCTTCCTCGTCGTCAGGATCTTCGTCGTCATCGTCTTGGTCCTCAGCGATCTCTTCCTGCTGCCGCTTCTTCGTCTCATCTTCCGCTTCCGCTTCCGAGCCGTTATCTTCAGCTTCTTCGTTATCTTCTGAATAAGCTTCTTCTTCAGACTCTTCATCCTCGGATCCGGCAGTTGAGGCCGGTTGTTCCTTCTTCGGGTATCCCAGAAGCTCATCAAGCTCATCGCCCTCAAGGACTTCCTTCTCCAGAAGCAGCGCTGTTATCTCCTCAAGACGGTCATTGTGTTCCGTTAAGATGTTCTTTGCAGTAGTGTAGCATTCATCTATTATGCTTCTGACTTCCTGGTCTATTGCGTAAGCTATCTCTTCGCTGTAGTTCCTGTCCTCCATGATATCCCTGCCAAGGAATACTTCATGCTGTTTCCTTCCAAGCGTTACCAGCCCAAGCCTGTCGCTCATGCCGAACTGTGTCACCATCTGCCTTGCGATCTGCGTAGACCTCTCGAGGTCATTCGAAGCTCCTGTTGTCACATCTCCGAACTTGATCTGTTCTGTTACGCGTCCACTGAGCAGGATAGTTATCCTGTCGGAAAGCTCCTTTTTGGATATGAGGAACCTGTCCTCTTCAGGAAGCTGCAGCGTGTAGCCAAGAGCCATATGGCCACGCGGTATTATTGATATCTTATGTACAGGATCGCTTCCGTCTATCTTGCTTGCGACCAGTGCGTGCCCTGCTTCGTGATAGGCAATTATTTCTCGCTCTTTCTTGCTTATTACCCTGCTTTTGCGCTCGGGACCTGCCATGACCCTGTCGATGGCCTCTTCAAACTCAGCCATGCCAAGCTTGTCCTTGCCCCTTCGTCCGGCAAGCAAAGCGGCCTCGTTTACAAGGTTTGCAATATCTGCTCCTACAAAACCGGGAGTCCTGCGGGCGATGACATCAAGGTCAACTTTCTTGCTGACCTTCTTGTCCTTCAAATGCACCTTCAGTATGTCGCGCCTTCCGTTTACGTCAGGCCTGTCTACAACGATCTGCCTGTCAAAACGTCCGGGACGGAGAAGTGCCGGGTCAAGTATGTCGGGCCTGGTTGTCGCTGCAAGGAGAATAATGCCTGTCCCTGCCTCAAAACCGTCCATCTCAACAAGGAGCTGGTTAAGCGTCTGTTCACGTTCGTCGTGTCCGCCTCCGAGACCGGCTCCGCGATGTCGTCCCACAGCATCAA
>JAAYHA010000273.1 GCA_012727545.1 Synergistaceae bacterium
TTGGATATTTCGGGGGTATCGGAAGCGCTTCAAAAAGAGGGATCCTCGTTAAGGGAGCCAATGTCTTCGATGCTCTGGGAAAGGTAAAGACTGCAATTTTCGACAAGACAGGAACTCTCACTTACGGTCGTTTCAAGGTCACAAAGGTCGTACCGTTTGGAGAGATAAGCAGGGAAGATCTCCTGAAGACCGCGGCAACTGCAGAGATTGGATCATCTCATCCTGTGGCGGCCTCAATTATCGAAGCTGCCGGACAGACTGAGGTCGATCCTGACGCTCTCCTTACACAATCCTCCGGGAAAGGAATGATCCTTACAAAGGGTGACTCTGTCACTGCGGCAGGAAACGAAGCCCTTATGAAAGATTTCGGCATCACGGCGGAAGAAGTCTCCACTCACGGAAGTGTTGTCCATGTAATGAAAGACGGTATCTATATGGGATACATAGTCCTCCAGGACAGTCTCAGAAAGGATTCAGGAAGAGCGATAAGAGAGCTGCGCGAGCTGGGGATCAAAGAGGTCTATATGCTTACGGGAGACCGTGAAAGCGTTGCCGGTTTGATATCGGATGAACTGCGCCTGGATGGATATCGCTCCGGACTCCTGCCCGAGGACAAAGTTGAAGCATTGATGGAAATATGCAAAGGTGAGACTGAAAAAACCCTCTATGTAGGAGACGGCATAAACGATGGGCCTGTTCTCGTGACCTCGGAAACCGGCATAGCCATGGGAGGGTTTGGTTCTCAGGTCGCAGTGGAAGTTGCAGATGCTGTCATTCTTGACGATTCCCCCCTGAAGGTCGTTGAACTTCTCCGCATAGCGAGAAAGACAAGGACTATCGTATGGCAGAATGTCTTCATGGCACTGGGAGTCAAGGGAATATTCCTCATAGGAGGCGCGGCGGGGATAGCCGGCCTCTGGGAAGCGGTCTTTGCGGATGTCGGTGTAGCCCTGCTTGCGATCCTGAATGCGACAAGGGCATCAAAAGCCTAAATCTTAATTTTAACCAAGAAAAAAGGACCGGTCTCTCCTGTGAGGGAAGACCGGCCCTTTTTGTATTTATTCTTCAGTTTCCTTTCCGCACCCGCATAGTGAGCAGTCATGGAAGAGGCATCCTCCGTCAAGGTTGGAAACATCAAAACCTTCCTGCCTCATTATGCAGGAGGCAAAGTAGCCCTCTTTTCCGTTCCTGCAGTGGACATATACCGGTTTGTCCCTGTCAAGCCCGCTGAGCCTGCTGCGGAGTTCCTCAAGCGGTATCCGCTCGAATCCCTTGATCTTTATGGTTGAGACTGAGATATCGTCGTCGCCCCTCACATCTATGAAAAGCGCACCCTCTTCGGGCATTCCTTCGACGGAACTCCACTCTGCCTTTTCCATATTGCCCTCAAGAATGTTTTCTATAACCGAGCCCGCCATGTTCACCGGATCCCTTGGCGTTCCGAAGGGCGGCGAATATGCCAGCTCAAGCTCTTCAAGGTCGGAGGCGGTGGCACCCATCCTTATTGATGCAGCAAGCACGTCACATCTCTTGTCTACCCCCGTATAGCCCACTATCTGTGCTCCCAGTATCCTTCCCGTCGGAACTTCAAAGACTGTCTTCATGGCCATATCCATGCCTCCGGGATAATAGCCGGCGTGAGGGTGGTGGTAGGTGAGCACTTTGTCAAAGGAGAGGCCCTGCCTAACGGCTTCCCTCTCGCTGAGGCCCGTGAAAGCGACAGTCATGTCGAATATCTTCAGTATCCCGGTTCCCTGTATACCGCCGTATTTGCTCTTTATTCCGGCAATGTTGTCCGCGGCTGTGCGCCCCTGCTTGTTGGCGGGGCCGGCAAGGGCTATGGACGCCGGCTTTCCCGTAATGAAGTTCTTTACCTCGGTGACATCACCCACCGCATATATATCGGGATCCGAGGTCCTCATGTGCTCATCGACCTTTATAAAACCTCTCTCGTTGAGGGCAAGCCCGGCCTCTTTCGCAAGCTCGCTTTGGGGCCTTGCCCCTACTGACATCAGGACCATATCGGTTGCCACCCCGCTCTCCTTAAGCCTCAGAATAAGGCCGGAGTCGCCCTTCTCTATAGCAGTGACTCCGTCATTGAGGATGACCTTTATGCCTTTTTCCGTGACATATTTGAGGACAGGGAGTGCCATGTCCGCATCAATAGGCGCTATAAGGTGGTCGCTGAGTTCGACTATGGTCACTTCGATATCCGACTCCGCAAGGTTCTCGGCAACTTCGAGCCCTATCGCTCCTCCGCCGACTATAGCGGCCTTCTTAACGCCCTTTTCCCTCATGTACTTTTTTATCTTGACCGCATCGGGAATGTTCCAAAGGGTGAAGACTCCCTCTGAATCTATGCCGGGAATGTTTGGACGGAAGGGGAAAGACCCTGTGGATATGATCAGTTTGTCATAGCTCTCCGTATACTTTTTTCCTGTACTCAGGTCTTCCGCCTCTACTTTTTTGTTCTCCCTGTCAATAGAAATCACCCTGTTGTTGACCCTGGCGTCAATATTATTCTTCTTCACAAATTGCTCAGGTGTCCTGACTATTAGCTTACCGGGATCGTCGACTGCCCTGCCTCCGAGGAAGTAGGGCAGACCGCAGGCAGCAAATGATACGTAAGGGCCCTTTTCGAACATTATTATCTCAGCCTTCTCGTCAAGCCTGCGCAACCTAGCCGCCGCCGTAGCTCCTCCTGCGACTCCGCCTATTACCAGCACTTTCATATTTGCTGCCCCCTTTTAGTTCGGTCTGGTGTTTTTTTATTAAAAAATAACAACATGTCAATATATTAACATCATTTCTATTCACGCTGTACAGAGACCAGAATATAATGGATAATCAGTAAAAGATGCAAATAATTCTTATGTAAAGGGGATGGAACGTATGCTGTTCATATGTTATCCGACTTGAGGGACCTGCAAAAAAGCCCGGGAATGGCTTGACAAAAACAAGATCAAATACATGGAGCGCGACATAAAGATCAACAACCCCACCGCAGACGAAATAAAAAAATGGCACAAAATGAGCGGGGCCGACCTGAAAAAATTTTTCAACACAAGCGGACAGCTTTACAAAAGCCTCGAACTTAAGGACAAGCTGCCGGATATGACCGAAGGTGAGAAGATAAAATTGCTAGCCACGGACGGGATGCTTGTCAAAA
>JAAYHA010000274.1 GCA_012727545.1 Synergistaceae bacterium
TGAAAAGGGAATAGACATGAATCTTGAGAGGCGGAACCGGTCAGTCGCCCTGGTAGCCAACATTCCGCTCAAGAGCTCACAAAGGCCAGTAAGAGGAAGAAAAAAGAATGGCTGAAAAGAGCGGCAGTAGCTGGAGGGAGATCAGAGCCAACATTGATCTGCTAATGCTGTTTGCCACAATCGCTCTCTTTCTTCTTGGAATTTCTGCAATTTACAGTGCGAGTGCCAATAAGGCTTTCGCCCTCTCTTCTTTTGCTGTTCGCCAGCTAATGTGGGGCGGGGCAAGTGCAGTAATTTACGTAATTGTATTAAGGATAGGCTATGTTAGGTTCCTGGACTTTGCCGGACCGCTCTTTGCACTGATGATGGTCGTTTTGATCCTGCTTTTGGCAGTGGGGTATACTTCAAAGGGATCTCAGAGTTGGTTCAACTTTGGCTTTATACGAGTTCAGCCCTCTGAAATAGGCAAAGTAATATTGGCATTGGCACTGGCGCAGATCTGTTCCAAGATCCCTCCGACAGAAATAAAAGGAATAGCTGCGGCTATAGGTATCGGAGGAGTAATGATAGTGCTGATACTTCTTCAGCCCGACCTCGGAAGCTCCCTTGTCTACTCAGTTATGCTTTTTGCCGTGCTGGTCGCTGCCGGAGCTCCCGTGAAATTCCTGTCGGGAATAGTTATTTCGATCCTGGCGATGCTGCCCGTCGCGTGGATGTTTCTAAAGCCCTATCAAAAAATGAGGCTTATGGTATTTCTTGATCCCACGATTGACCCCCAGGGGGCGGGGTATAATGTAATACAGTCAAGGATAGCTGTGGGATCCGGAGGCCTTTTCGGAAAAGGATTCCTTCACGGTACCCAGGGCAAGCTTCACTTTTTGCCTGAACCCCACACTGATTTTATCTTCAGCGTATTTTCTGAAGAGTTCGGCTTTATAGGCTGTCTGGTAGTTTTAGCACTTTTTACAATATTGCTTTTAAGGATGCTCAACGTTGCGTATTACACGAAGGACACCAGGGGAAAACTGCTTTCGGCAGGAATCGTTGGATGGATATGGTTCCAAATGACGGAAAGCATTGGTATGAGCATGGGACTGCTCCCTGTGACCGGTCTGCCCCTCCCGCTCTTCAGCTACGGAGGAAGCTCGCTATTGGCGGTGGCAATAGCATTGGGACTGATCCAGAGCGTGGTCATAGTATCAAGAGAGGGCAGGTTTTAATTTGAGATTACACGGACGGAATGTTCGATAATTCCTGACCGGTAAAATTTAGAGAGCAGGGATGTTTCTGTCTTGAACACTCCCTGCATCAGGAGGATCATCAATATGTTATCAGAAAGAGGGGCTGACCCTCGCAGAGCTATCCTTGCTTCGGTCAAAAGGCCTTCAAGGTATACAGGAGGCGAGTGGGGAAGCGGCCCGGTGAAAAGCCCAGACTCAGATCTAGTCAGGGTCTGTTATGCTTTTCCTGATGTATACGAAGTGGGAATGAGCTACCTGGGATACCAGATACTCTACGGACTGACCAAGACCCTTCCGTTTGCCGATGCAGAAAGGGTCTATACCCCGTGGCCGGACATGGAGGAGGCCCTGAGGTCATCGGGCACAAAGCTTTGGGCACTTGAAAGCAGGAGGCCTGTTTCGGAGTTTGATGTCGTCGGCTTCACCCTTCAGTATGAACTCTCTTATACCAACATCCTGACCATACTGGATCTTGCAAGGGTCCCTTTTCGTTCTGAAAATCGAAAAGAGGGAGACCCAATTGTGATCGCGGGGGGTCCGGGTGCACTTGCTCCGGAGCCTATGTCGCCGTTTATCGATGCGTTCTGCGTTGGAGACGGAGAGATACTGGTACCTGAGGTACTAAGGGCGATACATGAACTGAAAGGCAGGAGCCGGGACGAAAAGATACGTGCGCTTTCAAAGATAGAAGGAGTCTATGTTCCCCTGATCAAACCGGATAAACCGGTGATGAGAAGGATAGCCGAAGACCTCGACTCAGTTTTTTACAATAAAGACATGATAGTGCCAAACACCGGCATTGTACATGACCGGATAGCGGTACAGGTCTTCAAAGGCTGCACCAGGGGATGCCGTTTCTGCCAGGCAGGCATGATAGACAGGCCTGTAAGGGAAAGAAGCGCAGCGTCTGTTGCTGCTCAGGTGGAAGAGCTCCTTCAGAAGACAGGATGGGAAGAAGTAGGACTGCTCTCACTTGCAACATGTGACTGGAGCGAGATGGGCGAGATACTTAAAAGATTTGGTCCCATGCTTAAAAACAATCAGATCAAGCTAAGCCTTCCAAGCCTAAGGGTCGACGCCTTCTCGGTCAATATGGCAGCTGAACTTGAGTCGATCCGTAAGGGCGGACTTACCTTTGCCCCGGAAGCAGGGACACAGCGCATGAGGAATGTCATAAACAAGGGCGTTTCTGACGAGGACATAGAAGCTGCACTCGAAGCGACTTTTTCCCATGGCTGGGAGAGGGTCAAGCTCTATTTTATGATGGGACTTCCCACGGAGATGGACGAAGACCTTGCAGGCATACATGAGATATGCAACAAGGCAGTCTCAATAGCAAAAAGACACAAGCGCCGGGGGGATGTAAGCGTGTCACTTGCAGGCTTTGTTCCAAAAGCCCATACACCCTTTCAGTGGGAAGCACAGCTTGACCGCCACACCCTGCGGGAGCGGGGAAGGTGGGTAAAGAACAACATCAGGAACCGTAAGGTGTCCATATCCTACCATGAGCCCGAGCAGACCTATATAGAAGGCGTATTTGCGCGTGGTGATGCCAGGCTTGCAGATGCAGTTGAAGAAGCGTGGAAAAGAGGAGAGCGGTTTGACGGATGGTCGGAATTCTTCAATTTCGAAAGATGGATGCAAGTCTTTGATGATCTTGGAATAGACCCTGACTCATATGCATGCAGGGAAAGGAGCCTCGACGAGATCCTTCCATGGGACCACATAGATTCGGGAGTTTCAAAGCAGTTCCTTCTGAGAGAGAGGGAAAGAGCTCTGAGCGGAGATGTGACACGCGACTGCAGGGAAGGGTGCAACGCTTGCGGCTGGCAGGGAAGAACTGCCGTGAAAGGTTGCTCAGATGCCTAGGATAAGAATAATTTTCGAAAAAAAGGGTTGGATAACCTTCTTAAATCACCTTGACCTGCCGGTCTTATTTTCAAGGGCTGCAAGAAGGGCAGGGCTCTCACAGGAATTTACACAGGGCTTTTCACCCCACCCGCATATCAGCCTTGGCCCTGCGCTTGCTGCAGGAGTTGAAGGTGTTCAGGAACCCGCTGATTTCTGGTTCAATGAGTGGGATGATTCCTGCTCAGTAAGATGGAACGACAAGCTCCCCGAGGGGATACAGATATTGAAACATGCCGAAGTTGAGGGGCCGTCACTTTCAAAGCTGGCGACAGCGGCAATATACAGGATAAGCGGCGTTGGCTTCGAGCTTGGGAGCGATGCTCTGGAGACGCTTCAAAAGGAGATCGCGAGAACGGGGATACTCTATGGAGCCTCTATCGATAAAGGTTCTGCGGTGCTTACTGTAGGCGATCTCGAACACTGCGGAGCCGGAAATCTTGTAAGGAGCCTCAAAGAAGAGGGAATATGCGAGGGATGGAAAGATCTTTATCTTATCCGAGAATGTGTAGGTACCTGGGATGCCGAAACCGGCACCATACTGCCGCTCATTTGATCCTGGAGGAATGAACATGACATCATTCGAACCGACAAAAAAAATAGTAGCAAATCTGATCGACCCCGAAGAGATCAGGATCGCCATCCTCGATGACAAGGGCAAACTTTATGATTTCTTCGTTGAAAGAATGCTTGAGCATCAGAGGACAGGAGAGATATACAAGGCCAGGGTGGACAGCGTCCTTCCCGGCATGCATTCCGCATTTTTAAACCTTGGGGATGGAAGGAATGGTTTTCTCTATCTTGATGACGTGCGTGGCATCGATGTAAAACCGGGGATCGAAATGCTGGTCCAGGTAGTCAAAAATGCGAGAAAGGGCAAAGGAGCCCGTGTCTCTCCAAGGATATCGCTGGCAGGCAGGTACATGGTGCTCATTCCTGACGGACATGAGACAGGCGTATCCAAACGGATAGAGGATAATGATGAGAGGGCCCGCCTGAGATCGATATCGAAAGAGATACGTCCGGATAGCTTCGGAATAATAATCAGGACAGTGGCAGAGGGCTGCGACAAAGAAAGCCTTGAAAATGACGTACAGGATCTCCTCGCCCAGTGGGATACCATAAAGCGCTACGCAGAAAAAAACAGTGCCCCATGCCTGATACACAAGGATCTTGGCCTGCTGGAGCGAGTTCTCAGGGATGATCTGACAGAGGACATAGACGAGATAGTTGTAGATACTGAAGAGGACAGGGATAATATCCAGTCTTTTGCAGAGCGTTTCTTTCCCGGCAAAAATATCGAAGTAAACCTCTACAAAGGCAAAACCCCGGTATTTGACGTATACAACATCGAAAACCAACTGCTGGAGCTGCAGGACAGGAAGGTCTGGCTTTCTTCCGGAGCATATCTTGTCATTGATCAGACCGAGGCCCTTACGGTAATTGATGTAAATACCGGAAAATTCGTGGGCTCGAAGAACCTCAAAGATACGATCTTCAGGACAAACATGGAAGCAGCCGAGGAAATAGCAAGGCAGCTCAGACTTCGCGCCATAGGCGGGATAATTGTCGTAGATTTTATTGATATGGACACAGAAGAGTCGAACCAGGAACTTATCCACGAGCTGCATGAGCTGTTCAGAAACGACAGATGCAAGGCAAGGGTCTATGGAGTGACAGGTCTGGGGCTTGTAGAGATAACAAGAAAAAGAGCCAGGACAGATATTAGAGCCGCTCTCAGCCATGGCTGTCCCTTCTGCGGAGGCTTAGGCTGGGTCCCGCGTGAAGAGAGCATAGCTCTTCAGATAAAGAGATTCATAAGGAAGATTACTATGTCTTCAAGATCTGAGGCCCTCCTGATCGAAGCATACTCATCCATTGCGGAATATATAGCCGAGACCTTCCTGGCATCATGGGAAGAGGAATTCGACAAAAAAATATTTATCAGGGGCTGTCCGGAGTTCTCATGGGGAAAATTCAGGCTTGATGCTCAGGGAAGCCTGGTACAGATAGAACACAGGATAAACGCACTACAGAAAAGAGAGGGCTGGGCAATTGTACATAAGTCGTCTTCAGCTTAAGGGATTTAAGAGTTTCGGCGGATCCCACGACCTTATACTCTCATCGGGATTCACGGCAATAGTAGGGCCAAACGGAAGCGGCAAGAGCAACATACTTGATGCGCTCAGATGGTCGTTGGGCGACAGCCACGCCGGGCGGCTCCGCATATCGAGGCAGAGCGACCTACTTTTTCAGGGATCCATCAGCCTCCCGTCAGCAAAAGAAGCGGAGGTCCTCCTTCAGCTAAGGGAAGATTCAAGGGCCTGTACAGTAAAAAGAAGAGTTACAGCCCCTGACGGAAATACGATGCTTTTTGTCGATAATTCCAGAAAAACACTGATCGAGCTGGATGAGACGAAAAGGGACTGGAAGCTTGAGGGAGACAGGTTTGCTTTCATTGGCCAGGGAGAAGTTGCCGAGGTCATCCAGCAGAGACCTCTGGCGAGAAGGATGCGCCTTGAATCCCTGTTCGGAATAGATGTCTACAGGAAGAGGCGCATGGACGCTTCTGACAGGCTTGTTACCGTTAAAGAGGAATATGAGCAGCTGAGGAACGTTATGGCAGAACTGCAGGCACGCCGTGAAGAGATCGCTCCCGAAGTTCGGAGAGCGTCAGAGCTGAGGGAGATACTCGATAAGATCGAGGAGGAGAGAAAGCTTTTATACTGGCTGCGAAGGAACAGGTCAGAGCTTTTGATCGTGGAACTCGATGAAAGCCTCGAAGAATATAAAAAAGAACAGTCAGTCGTGCTGGGCTGGTCTGACCTATGGAAAAAAGCACTGACAAAACTGGAAAACGACCTTGTTTTGCTTTCCAGGGAAAAGCAGCAGCAGACCTGGGAGCTGGAACAGAGCAAAAAGAGTTACGACGGGCTGATAAAATCCGGATATGCCTCTGCATCAAACCTGAAAGCTTCAAAAGAAAGGCTTGACCAGGCAGCGGAGGAACGAAGAAAAGCAAAAGAGCACATGGAAGTTCTCCTGGAAGAGCAGAAAAAGACTCAGGAAGAGAATAAAAAAGCACGGGAAGAACTTGAAGCGGGACAAAAGGCACTTGAAAAAATAGAGAAAAAATGGCAGGAATACAACCTCCGGCTCAAAGAAGAAAAAGAGCAGAGGGAAGCCTGGAACAATGAAAAAGGCCGTTTGGAGGCCGAACTGCAGCAGATCAGAGCGAAACTTTCATTTCTGGGCAAAGACCTGCTCGAGATCAGGAATAAAAAAGCGGGTGCACCAGACCCCGGCAAAGATATAGATGCAGAGATAAAGAAGCTGGGAAGAGAGAGAGACATGCTGTTAAAAGAGCAGGATGAGATAGTCTCCCTTCACGGTGATCTCTATGCCAAAGTCCAGACCCTTGCGGCAGAACTGCAGCGAGCCAGAAGAGAAGCCTCCAACTCAAGGTCAAAGCTCAACGAGGTTACAGAGGCAATGCAGGCAGACCTCTACCCCCGCCCCGTACAGTACCTTCTCTCCGCAGCAAGGCTGAACAGGCTTGATGCCTCGCCCCATGCCGTAGTGGATGTCTTTACCTGTGATCCGATCTACTCGACTGCGCTTGAGGCCTACCTTGGAGGCAGGCAGTTCCAGCTTCTGGTAGAAGATCTTGAAGAAGCCGGCCGATGCATAGACAAACTGAAAGTCAACGCAATAGGGAGGGCTACATTCCTCCCCCTTGAAAGATGCCGGCCCAGGTATCCCGACAAGCAGTTCAGGCTGCCCAAAGAAGGAGTAACCGGATGGGCGATAGATCTGCTCAAAGTAGATGAACACTGGCTCCCCGCAATTCAGCAGATAATGGGCGACCTTCTGATCGTTGAATCTTACGCAGTCGGGCAGGAACTGGTCAGGTCAGGCTTCAAAGGACCCGTTGCCACGCTTGAGGGAGATGTTTTCCAGCCGGGAGGAACTGTATCAGGCGGAAGATCGCAAAAATCAGGGAAGACAATAGAAATGAAGGCCCAGTTGGTGAAGCTTGAGCAGGATGCCGCAAGGTTCACATCAACTGCGGAACATCTGGCGAAAGAGTTCAAAGATGCGGAAGCACAGGAGCTAAGGGTATCAGAGCAGAAGGAAGATTATACAAGGCGGATAAGGGAATTTGACGGAAGGATCGCCCTTCTTGATGATGAAAAAGCCTCTTACTCAAAGGAGCAGAAGAGGATGGAGGGAGAACGGGGAAGGATACTGGAAGCGGTCGCAGAGGCTGGCAGACAGTGGAACTCCGTGCTTGCGTCCCTTTCTGAACTTGAGAAAAAATGGGACAGTCCTTCAAAACTCGAGGATGACCATCTGATCATTGAAGAGAGAGAGAGGCTTCGCTCAGAAGCTGCCGTTATGGCAGAGAGGCTAAGCTCCAGGTTCGCACTCATGGAGAGGGTCAGCAATGAGATCAGGTCCGAAGAGCGCAAGATATGGAGTCTGGATGAAGAGATGTCAGAGCTTGACCAGAGATGTGTCCGCGAGAGGGCCGGACTTGCAAGGGTAGGTAAGGGCTGTCTTGAGATATTTGAAAGAAGGAAGGTACTCACGGAAGAGATAGAAAGGCACGTAAGCGGTTTCTCAAAGCTGGAATCGAAAAGGGACCTGATAAGAAAAAAAACGGCCTCTGCCGACCTGCGCTCAAGATCCGCCCTCGAAAAAGTCTCTGCTTTTGAAATCAAGAGGGGAGAGACTGAGAGGGAGCTTGAGGAACTGATCAACACATGGGAAGATCAGTACCCATATCCGGGAGGATCGGCACTGCCTGAGGATGAGGATATTGAGGATCTCAGAAAGAACATTCGCGACGGCGACAGGAAGATCAAAGCATTCGGCGAAGTTGACATGGGAGTGTTGTCAGAGGACAGAAACCTCAGGGACAGGCTTGCCTTCATGGGCGAGCACCTTGATGACGTAAGGGCCAGCGCAGCGGAGCTTGAAAAACTCATTGCAGATGCAGACAGGCAGGCATATAAAGTTTTCTCGGATGCGCTCCAGGAGGTGGACAATAGGTTCTGCTCCCTCTTCCAGAGACTGTTCGGAGGCGGAGAAGCCCACCTTGAGATGATAGAGGGAGAGACGATATGGGATACCGGTGTCGATGTAGTTGCAAGGCCTCCGGGTAAACACCCGCAGAGCATAAACCAGCTCTCCGGAGGGGAACAGTCCCTTGCAGCCATATCGCTTCTCTTTGCTTCAATGGAAGTCGCCGGCTGTCCGCTTGCAGTGCTGGACGAGGTAGATGCCGCGCTTGACGAGGTCAACCTCAGAAGGTTCTCCGAGCTTGCCAAGGAGTATGCAAAGAACAGGCAGGTACTTGCCATGACACACAGGAGGGTGACCATGGAAAGGGCAGACGTCCTTTACGGAGTCACGCTCTCCGAACCGGGACTTTCCCAGGTAATAGGAGTAAGGCTGGAGGACTGGGCCTGATGAATGAAGGCCGTGAAGATCTGCTCAGGGGGGAACTGAAGATAAAGCAGCCCCGGGAGAACGAGGGACCTCGGGTCAACCTTGACACGATACTTCTTGCCCATTTCACAAGGCCCAAAAAGGGCGAGAGGATACTTGAGATCGGCTGTGCGCACGGAGCTGTTTCCCTTATACTTGCAAAACGCGGCCATACTGTTGAAGGAGTAGATATTCAATCCCACCTTATAGAGATGGCAGGAGAAAATGCTGCGGAAAACGGCCTGGAAGATAAAGCAAAATTTTACACCGGAGATATTAGGGATCACAGGAAGATGTGGGAGGCACAGAGCTTCGACAGGGTGGCAGTGAATCCGCCTTACTTTGAGAAGAATAGCGGCAGCGTAAGTCCTTCAACGGCCCTTGCAACAGCGCTGAACGGTTTGAATTGCACACTTGAGGAACTTGTACAGGCATGCCGTTATCTTTTGAAAAACAAGGGATACCTTGATATAGTAATACATGCGGGAAGAGTGGGAGAACTTCTGGCGTTGCTGGACAAATACAACATTGCGCCCAAAAAGTTCAGGGCAGTTCATCCAAAACCCGGTGCAGAAGCATCTGTGGTCCTTATAGAAGCAGTGAGGGCCTCAAAGCATGGACTCAGGATCGAAGCTCCCTTATTCGTCCTTGACGAGGATGGCAAAGAGACTCCGCAGCTGCTGGAAGCCTACAGAACGGGAGGAGAGTAAAATGCCCCTTGTAGTTGTCCCGACACCGATAGGCAATCTGGAAGACATGACGGTCAGAGGCCTCAGGATACTTCGCGAGGCGGACATTATCGCATGCGAGGATACCAGGCACACACTGAAGCTGCTGAATCACTACGAAATAAAGAAGCCTCTCATCTCATACCATAAGTTCAACGAGACGGAGAGGCTTGAGACCCTGCTTAAACGAATACGCGAGGGCGAAACTGTAGCGCTGGTATCAGACGCCGGCACACCCGGAATATCAGACCCGGGCATGATACTGATACAGGCCGTCATCGAAAAAGGTCTTCCGATGGATGTTCTGCCCGGCGCAAATGCACTCCTTCCTGCGATACTGCTTTCAGGGATGGGGATGGACTCATTTACCTTTATTGGCTTTCTGGACGGGAAAAAAGAGGAAAAAAAGTCCAGGCTTGAAGAATTGAGGCACAACGTGCAGACCCTCGTTTTCTACATGGCTCCGCACAGGCTGCTTAAAGAGCTGGAGTTGATGGGGAACGTACTCGGAGACAGGCCTGCGGTACTTGTCAAAGAGATAAGCAAGGTGCATCAGGAATCGATCCGCGGCACGCTTTTGACATTCAAGGATATCCTCAGCGAGGATAAGATCCGCGGAGAGTTTGTCTGCATAGTCGAAGGAGCAAAAGAGACAGTTCCGGTCCTTGATGATGGCGTCTGGATGGACGAGGTGCTCATGATGTGCAAAGCGGGTGAATCGACAAAAAATGTTGCAAACTTGCTCTCGATAAAGTATTGTATCCCACGAAACAGAATAAAACGGTACATTCTTGAGAATTGTACCGGGGAGGTTGTATAAATGTCCAAAGAAAATTTCTACATCACCACACCGATATACTATGTCAACGATGTTCCCCATATCGGGCACGCCTACACGACGATAGCGGCAGACGTCCTGGCTCGCTGGCACAAGTCCGGGGGAGAAAACACCTGGTTTCTTACCGGCACCGATGAACATGGCCAGAAGATCCAGACAGTAGCTGAGAAAAGAGGCATCACACCAAAAGAACTTTGCGATGAGGTCGTGCTGAATTTCCAGAGGCTTTGGGGTGTTCTTAACATATCCAATGATGATTTCATAAGGACTACGGAACCAAGACATGAAAAAGTCGTTCAGGAAATATTCAGGCGCCTCATGGCCAACGGCGATATTTACAAGGGAGAGTACGAGGGATGGTACTGTGTCCCATGCGAAACATACGTTCCCGAAGCCCAGATGGGAGAAGGCAACACCTGTCCCGACTGCCACCGGCCGCTTACAAAGATGACAGAGGAGACATATTTCTTCAAGCTTTCGAAGTATGCCGAGCCCCTGCTCAAGTATTATGAAGAGAACCCCGAAGCAATAATGCCAAGGTCAAGGTACAACGAGATAATCAGTTTTATTAAGAGCGGTCTTCGTGACCAGTCTGTCTCGCGTACGACACTTGACTGGGGGATCCCGCTTCCCGGAGATGAAAAGCATGTCATCTATGTCTGGTTCGACGCTCTCATCAACTACCTTTCGGCTCTCAACTTCCCTGAAGAGGGAGCTCTGTGGCAGACATACTGGCCTGCTGTGCGCCACCTTGTCGGAAAAGACATAATAAGGTTCCACTGTGTAATATGGCCGGCCATGCTACTTGCACTCGGTGTAAATCCGCCGGTCAGGGTATTTGCTCACGGATGGTGGACTGTTGAAGGCGAAAAGATGTCAAAATCTGTCGGCAACGTTGTAGATCCCTTTGAAATGGCGGATCTTTACGGTGTAGACGCGTTCCGTTATTTTGTGCTTCGCGAGGTTCCTTTCGGCAACGACGGAGATTTCTCTGAAAATGCCATGGTACACAGGATAAATTCAGATCTGGCAAACGATCTTGGAAACCTTCTCAGCAGAAGCCTCCAGATGATAGAGAAATTCCGTGGAGGGGAACTCCCCCAAAGCTTTAAGAGCGAGGATATCGATAAAGAGATAGAGGATCTTGCAAACAAAACAGTTAAGGAAATGGAGACATTCATGGATCGTTTTGCTTTTGACGAAGCCCTGAAAGCTCTCTGGACATTTATCAGCCGTTCAAACAAATACATTGATGAGACACAGCCGTGGAAGCTTGGTAAAGAGGGCGAGATCGAAAGGCTTGATGCTGTACTCAGGACACTTTGGGAATCACTCCGGCTTTCCGCAGTACTTGCAGCTCCCTTTATGCCCGAGACATCCGCCCGTATCTGGGAACAGCTTGGCCTGACAGGAAGTCCGCTTGACGGAGGACGTGCTTCATGGTCATGGTGTGGCACAGAGAGCCCTGTGACAGTGAAGAAAGGATCCATACTTTTCCCGCGCATCGACATAGATAAATGGAAAACAGAAAAAGAGGCCCGTGATCTTGAAAAGAGGGCGGCGGCAGACCCTACAGCATTTTATAATTTCGATGACCACGAAGCCGAAATTGGGATAGAAGATTTCAGCAAACTGGAGTTCAGGGTAGCGTTGGTCGAAAAAGTAGACGTAGTTCCCAAGGCAGACAAGCTTTACATCCTGAGCCTAGACCTTGGCTATGAAAAACGCACGATAGTATCAAGCATCAGAGAGTTCTTCAAGCCCGAAGAGCTTGAAGGCAAAAAGATAGTGGTGCTGTGCAACCTGAAACCGGCTAAATTCCGCGGAGTACCCAGCAATGGGATGCTTCTCGCGGCAGAAAGCCCTGACACCAGAAAGGAATCTCTCACGCTTCTGACGGTAATGGATGATTCCATACCGATAGGAAGCAGAGTCCACTAAAAAACATCGGGGGCGGGCACAGCGGCCCGGTCTCTAAACATACCCGAAAAGCGAAAGCCTGACTGAAACGGACATACTCCTCCCTGATTCAACAAGAGGGGAGGAGCCGTCCTTTTGAGCGGGCATGATCTGAACTTATTTGGTACGGCAGGCCTATAAGCCTGAGCCCTCCTCTATTTAAGAAAGGGGCAGAAGTATGTTTCTTGTAGATACTCATTGCCATCTGAACAAAGAATATTATCCGGACGGTCTTTCAGAAGTCTTCAGAAACGCCCTGAAGTCTGATGTGAAGCGTCTCCTTTTTGCCTCGGCAGACCTTGCTTCCACCAGGGAGGCAGTGACCCTGGCTGAAACTCACGAAGGAGCACCGGAGATCTGGGCGCTTGCAGGAGTCCATCCTCACGAAGCTTCCTCCGTTTCTGGGGGGCTTCCAGAAGAGCTGGAGGCTCTCGCCAGGAGCAGCAAGGTATCCGCAGTCGGCGAGATAGGGCTGGATTTCTACTATGATAATTCTCCAAGGGAGATACAGCGGGAGGTATTCCGCTCTCAGGTATGCCTTGCAAAAAAAATAAACAAGCCCGTTGTTATCCATGTAAGAGATTCTGCAAAGAGGTCATCAGGAGATGCCAATTCCGAGACACTGGCTATTCTAAAAGAGGAATCAGCCGACCTGATAGGCGGAGTCATACATTGTTTTTCCGGAGACAGGCAGAATGCGATCGATGCACTTGATATGGGTTTTTACATATCTTTTGCGGGACCTGTCACGTATCCAAAAAACAAGGCGCTTAGGGAGATAGCAATGGACACAGTCCCTCTTGACAGGATACTCTGCGAGACAGATTCACCATACCTTGCCCCGCAGCAGATAAGAGGCAGGACAAACGAGCCGTGCCATGTCCGTGAAGTTTATGAGATGATATCGATGCTCAAGGGCATGTCGCTCGAAGAATTTTCCGCAGCTGTCAAAGAGAACGGCGAAAGGCTCTTCGGCTGGGGAGGTACGGATAATGTTTGAGTACAGGCTTATTGCACAATGTCCTGAGACGGGCGCACGTGCAGGAGAACTCATAACGCCGCATGGTGTTATAGAGACCCCTGTCTTCATGCCTGTTGGCACTCAGGCCACTGTTAAAGCGATGACGCCGCCGGAACTTGAAGAGATCGGAGCTCAGATAATCCTTGGCAACACATACCACCTCTACATGCGTCCCGGGGCGGATATCGTAGAAGAGGCAGGCGGGCTTCATAAGTTCATGCAGTGGCACCACCCCATACTCACCGACAGCGGCGGGTTTCAGGTCTTCTCCCTTTCAGAACTTAGAAAGATAACGGATGAGGGGGTCGAGTTCAGATCCCACCTTGACGGCAGTAAACACTTCATGCGCCCCGAAGATTCCATGGACATACAGCAGAAGCTTGGAAGCGACATAGCGATGGCTTTTGACGAATGCGTCGTCTGGCCGACCACTGAAGAGTATTCAAGGGCAGCCATGGAGAGGACTATAAGTTGGGCCGGGAGGTGCAAAGAGCACCATTCGAGAGTGGATCAGGCCCTTTTCGGTATTGTGCAGGGCTCGATGTTTGAAGCCCAGCGGATAGAATGCATAAAAAGACTTGAAGATATCAGCTTTCCCGGCTACGGGATAGGAGGCCTCTCAGTAGGGGAGTCGCATGAGGACATGTACAGGATCCTTGACGCATTATGCCCCGAAATGCCCGTTAACAAGCCCCGTTACCTGATGGGTGTCGGACATCCCGCAAACCTGATCGAGGGGGTGGCTCGCGGCATAGATATGTTTGACTGTGTCCTGCCCACGAGAAACGGAAGAAACGGCGGCGTGCTCACGAGCTTCGGAAAACTTAACCTCAAGAACAGGGGCTTTGCCA
>JAAYHA010000028.1 GCA_012727545.1 Synergistaceae bacterium
CACACGGGAAAGCGGTTGCGATCGGCATGGTGATGGCTGCGCATATTGCAGAAAAGATGGGTATATGCAGTTCAGATTGTCGCATAAAGATCAAAGATATGGTCACCTCATTCGGACTTCCGCACAAAACGGATCTAAGTGAGTCAGAACTTCTGAATGCGATGATCTCGGACAAAAAAAGATCGCTGGAAGAGATAACACTTGTCCTGCCGGAAGAGATCGGAAGCTGCGTCCTAAAAAAAATTCCGGTCAAAGACCTTGGATCAGTAATGGAGAACGCCTTGAAGGACGACAGAGGGCAATGAGAGTCACAGTCCGGTCGTCAGCAATAAAGGGAACCGTACGGGCAATACCGTCAAAATCCTTCGCACACAGGCAGCTGATCTGCGCTGCCCTTGCGGAAAGGGAGACGAAGATCTGCTGCAGGGTGATCTCAGAGGACATCAGTGCAACTGTGAGATGTCTCTCAGCACTGGGTGCGAGCATAGATTTTAATGAGGGTCTTATTTCTGTCACACCCATAACTTCACCAAAAAGAGGGGCAGTGCTTGATTGCGGAGAGAGCGGATCGACATACAGGTTTCTTTCTCCTGTGGCAGCGGTGCTCGGAGCAGAACCGACATTCATTCTTCGGGGAAGGCTTGCTGAGAGACCCATGGCCCCGTTGTGGGAGGCCCTTGAAAGAGGCGGGATATCAATAGAGGGCAAAGGCAGTGAAAGTGTTTCATTTTCCGGCAGGCTGACAGCCGGGGAGTTCGAAATTCCCGGTGATGTAAGCTCACAGTTCATAAGCGGGCTTCTTATGGCCCTGCCGCTTCTTGAAAAAGACAGCAGGATAAAGACATCAGGCCCGGTGGAGTCCGGCGGATATATAGATATGACCCTGGATGTTCTGAAAACCTTCAGCATGAAGACGCAAGTAAAAGAGGGTTCGATAGAGATATCAGGGACAGACAGGTTTATCTCCCCGGGAAGCATCGCAACGGAGGGTGACTGGTCTAATTCGGCTTTCTGGCTTTGCGGGGCAGCTGCCTGCGGAGGGAGTCTTTCCTGCGAGGACTTAAATATTAATTCCTGTCAGGGAGACAGGGCCATAGCAAGAGTGCTCATGGAGATGGGAGCAGAAGTTATCTGCGAAGAAAATTCAGTGAGGGTAAATGCCGGGACCCTGAAGCCGGTACGGATAGACGCAAGTAATATACCCGACCTGGTCCCTCCGATAGCTCTGATGGCATGCGCCGCGGGAGGAGAGACAGAAATATTCAATGCAGGAAGGCTTCGCCTCAAGGAGAGCGACAGGCTCTATACAGTTGCCGATACGCTCAGAAGGCTGGGAGCAGAAATATTTGAGGAGGGCTCTTCTCTCAGGATAATAGGCGGAAGGCCTCTTGCCGGCGGAGAGGTAAACTCTCACGGCGACCACCGGATAGCAATGATGGCAGCGCTTGCTTCCGTAATATCACTCGATGATATCGTTATAAATGGAGCAGAGTCAGTAAGCAAGTCATACCCCGGATTCTTTGAAGATCTCGCCGCTCTGGGCGGGATCGTCAGAAAGGAGCAGTAATATGGGCTCGTCATTTGGAAAAAACATCAATGTATCAATATTCGGACAGTCGCATTCGGCTTCTATAGGAGTAGTAATTGACGGACTTCCGGCCGGGCATAGGATCGACATGGAAAAGCTCGGCCAATTTATGTCAAGGCGTGCGCCGGGCAGAAACGAATATTCGACTCAACGTTCCGAGAGCGACACCCCCGTTATACTCTCCGGCCTGAAGGACGGGGTCTTGTGTGGTGCCCCCTTTGCGGCAGTTATCAAAAACACCGATGCAGTATCACGAGATTACTCGGAGCTTTCAGACAAGCCGCGTCCCGGGCATGCTGATTTCACAGCACAGATGAAGTATAACGGAACACAGGACCACTCCGGCGGCGGCCACTTTTCCGGAAGGCTGACAGCTCCTCTTTGTATTGCGGGAGGAATAATGCTCCAGCTTCTTGAAGAAGAGGGGATAAAAGTAGGAGCCCACATATGCGAGATAGCAGGCGTCAGGGACTTCTCCTTTGACCCTGTAAACGTGTCTGAGGAAGATTTTGACCGCCTGAGGGCTAGCTCTTTCCCGGTAAACGATCCTGAGGCAGGAGAGATAATGAAAACCGCAATAAGTGCAGCGAAGAAGGCGGGAAATTCTGTCGGTGGAATAATTGAATGTGCAGCGATAGGGCTTCCTGCAGGAGTAGGCGATCCCATGTTCGATGGAATGGAGAACATGATAGCCTGTACAGTATTTGCAGTTCCTGCAGTCAAGGGAATTGAATTCGGCAGTGGTTTTGCAGGAAGCAGGTCGATGGGGAGTGCCAACAACGATCCGTTTACCTGCGAAAACGGTATGATCAGGACTCTGACCAACAACCACGGCGGTATCCTGGGGGGGATAACGTCAGGTATGCCTCTGATATTCAGGGCAGCAATAAAACCGACTCCTTCGATCAGCATAGAGCAGGATACTGTAAGTTTTTCAACAAAAGAAAAGGCAAAAATAAGCACTAAGGGCAGACACGACCCATGTATAGTTCCCAGGGCCATTCCCTGTGTTGAATCTGCAGCTTCTATAGCAATATATGATTCACTGCTTGGATCAAGAATATACCGTAAGGGGGAAAACAGATGAGCCTGGAAATTCACAGAAAGAGGATCGACGAGATAGACGAGAAACTTACGCAGCTTTTTCTAGAGCGCATGCAAGTATCAGCGGACATCGCCGCCTACAAAAAGGAAAAGGGGCTTCCCATAAGGGACCCAGAGAGGGAGAGAGAGAAGCTGGCTTCGGTTATGGAAAAGGCTTCTCCGGAGATGGAGCCCTACATGAGGACCCTCTACCTGACTCTCTTTGAACTTGGCCGAGCACATCAGCACAGCCTCTGCGGAACCAGGTCAGATCTATCCGACAGAGTGGAGACTGCCATCAGCGAGACACAGAAGACCCTGCCTGACGCTCCTCTTGTCGCCTGTCAGGGAGTTGAGGGCGCATATTCTCAGATAGCCTGTGAGAAGATGTTCAAGGCTCCCAACATTATGTACTTCTCAACCTTTGACGGTGTATTCTCTGCAATAGACCAGGGTCTCTGCCGTTATGGGATACTGCCTCTTGAAAACAGCACCGCAGGTTCTGTTAACGCTATCTATGACTTGATGATCAAGTATGACTTCAGCATAATAAGGAGCACGCGCATAAAGGTGGATCACTGCCTTCTCGCAAACAAAGGAACATCTATGAAAGATATAAAGGAGGTATTCTCGCATGAGCAGGCTCTTGCTCAGTGTGCCGGCTTTCTGAAATCACTCGGCAAAGTAAAGGTCACTCCGTGTGAGAACACTGCCGCTGCTGCAAAAATGCTCTTCGGATCGGGAAGGAACGACGCTG
>JAAYHA010000275.1 GCA_012727545.1 Synergistaceae bacterium
AATTTTTTAAATTAACCTAAGTGCTCGAACCATTTCGAATGCGTTTTGAGATCGGGAATCCAGTGGCCGGGGTTTCAAAAGCTTTAAAACCTGTAATAGACTAGAACCTAAGCCGCGGGTTCCCCGTAAGGTTCGTCCGGGGACGACGGAGAGGGTTAAATTCTCAGCCCTTACGACCGTTTGACTACTGTTTGACGATAGTTTGACTGCCCCTACGACTGCTCGCCCATGCTCGCCGATTGTTTGCCGGGCCTTGCGGCCCTTACCGGTATTCTGCCGGTTGAAGAGAGGCACGATTGACCCTACAATGTTATGAGACATTGCGAGTTACAGGCTTTTTGACGGGAGCGGAATAAAGATGAACAAAGACAATTATGATGACAGTTGGCATTCTATAGATGCGGAGGAGGCGCTGAAGCTTCAGGGCGTTTCTGAGGATTCAGGACTCAGCGGTGCTGAGGCGGCCAAAAGGCTTGCCGAGGTCGGACCGAACTCACTGGAGGTCGAGGAGACCTCCGGCCCTCTGGTGATGCTGCTCAGGCAGTTCCAAAACCCGCTTATCTATCTTCTCGCCTTTGCAGCGGTACTTTCTGTCTTTGTCGGACACGCCGTTGACGCGGCAGTTATAGCCGGCGTTATCATCCTCAACTCGCTTCTTGGATTCTTCCAGGAGTGGAGGGCGGAGGGTGCGCTTGCAGCACTTCGCAGGATGTCATCCCCCCATGCCAGGGTGCTCAGGGAGGGGGTATCTCAGGAGATTGATGCTTCAGATGTCGTTCCCGGGGACATCCTTATCCTTGAGACAGGCAACAGGGTCGCTGCCACCGCGAGGGTAACATGGTCCGAGGAGCTGGAGGTCGATGAATCGGCTCTTACTGGTGAATCGGTCCCGGCGGGCAAGTCGCCGGGTACCCTTAAACAGGACATACCGCTCGCTGACCAGAAGAATATCGTCCATATGTCGACCAGCGTCACCGGGGGGCGTGGCCGTGCGTTAGTGGTCGCTACCGGAATGGATACACAGATCGGCCGCATAGCTGAGTCTGTTCGCAGCACAGGCAGGGAGGAGACTCCCCTGCAGAAGAAGATGCAAAAACTCAGTACCGTTCTGGGCGGAGCCAGTATAGTCCTGGCTGCGGGAGTCTTTGGGCTGGGAATTCTTCGCGGCTACGATATAACCGAGATGCTGATGTTCTCTGTGGCGGTCGCCGTATCAGCCATTCCCGAGGGACTTCCCGCAGTTATAAGCGTGACACTTGCCCTTGGGGTCAGGCGGATGGCCGGCAGAAATGCCATCATAAGGAGAATGCCCGCGGTTGAGACGCTTGGTTCCACAACGGTAATTTGTTCAGACAAGACAGGCACGATAACAAAGAACCAGATGACAGTAGAGAAGATCTGGGCCGGAGGAAAGATCTACGGTGTTGCCGGAGAGGGTTATGCCCCCGAAGGCGAGATACTTACCGAGGACGGGGATCCCATAAAGGATCTTTCCGGTGATCTTGAAAGGATCCTGGAGATAGGACTTTACTGCAACAACGCGATCCTAAGGGAGAATGAAGGCCAATGGCTCATAGAGGGGAACCCGAGCGAGGGCGCCCTTGTAGTCGCGGCCAGAAAAGCCGGCCTTGAGAAACTTCCTGATAAGCAGGAACGTATTTCAGAGATCCCCTTTTCGAGCAGCACCAAATACATGGCGATACTTTTTAAGTCCGAAAACAGTACGGGCAGCACAGCCTTTGTAAAGGGAGCGCCTGAGCGGATACTTGAGTTCTGCTCACACGTACTTATTGACGGAAAACCCGTGGAGCTTGACGACAAACTCCGCAGTGAAATTGTTGACATAAGCGAAGGCTTCGCATCTGAGGCGCTCCGTGTAATGGCCGGTGCCTACAGGGATCTGCCGAGCGAAGTGAAACTTGAGCGATCAGACCTCGAGGGAAGCCTCATCCTTGCCGGAATGTGGGGAATGATAGATCCGCCGCGCGAAGAGAGCGTGGAAGCGGTAAAGGAAGCCAAAGGAGCAGGCATCAGGCCGGTAATGATAACAGGAGACCATGCAGTGACAGCGCTTGCCATTGCAAAGGCGGTCGGCATTACAGAGGGCGACAGGGCTGTCACAGGAAGTGAGATAGACGGCATGGAAAAGCACGAACTTGCCGGGGCAGCCATGGAACAGGGAGTCTTCGCCCGTGTGACACCGGCACATAAACTCAGGATAATGGAATCCCTTAAGGAAGAGGGGCACATCGTCGCCATGACAGGTGACGGAGTCAACGACGCACCTGCCCTCAAGGGCGCAGACATAGGAGTGGCGATGGGGATAACCGGTACCGAAGTCTCAAAGGAAGCTGCCGACATGATACTCATGGACGACAACTTTGCGACCATAGTACATGCAGTCGAAGAGGGCAGGGTCATCTACAACAACCTGCAGCGCGTTGTCTTTTTCCTAATAGCGACAAACCTGGGCGAGATCCTCACACTTGTCGCCGCGCTGGTCATAGGGCTCGACCTGCCTCTCACCGCAGTAATGGTGCTCTGGATAAACCTGGTTACGGACGGCACATGTACAGTTCCTCTGGGGATGGAGCCCGGACATGCGCACATACTCAAGATACCTCCGCGTGATCCGAAAGAATTCATCATAGACAGGACCTCAGCCGTAAGGATAGCCATCCTTACGCCGATAATGGCCTTTGGGACCATCGGCCTCTTCTGGTATTCAAATGAGACAGGAGGCCTGCAATACGCCCGAACAATGGCATTTACCGCGCTCGCTGCCTTCCAGTGGTTCCAGGCTTTCAACGCAAGATCCTCATCACGCTCAATATTCTCAGTCGGCCCCTTCACGAACCACTGGGTACTAATAGGAGTGGGAAGCGCGATCATTATGCAGCTAGGAGCTGTGCAGACACCCCTGGGACATCTGCTTTTTAATACGGTCAGCCTCTCCGCAATGGACTGGCTGATGATACTTGGGGTTTCCAGCACTATATGGGGTGCCGATGAATTTATGAAAATCTCCAGGAAAGCACTGGCGGGGAGTGCGGTATGAATATACCGCGTGAAGTGGCGATTTAATCGCCGGGAAGCAGTAGGGAAGCGGTTGTTAAATGCAGCTGGAGAGAGTATCCGCCGGGAGTCGATCGGAGAGTCAATAGCAAATCGGTTGGTATTCAGTTGTTGGGATCTTAGAACCTGCCCCTCATCGTCTCCCCCGAGTGTTTTTATCGGGGGCCCAGTGGCTCTGAATTTAAACTATAACTGGGTTTGAGATCTTTGAAAAATAAGCCACTCCGCCATTGCTCAGCCGCTCCTCATGGATGCGAAGCGAGCAAATTCTCCAGCGATGAACTTCGCGAATTCTCCGCAGCCAGAGGCTGCAAATTCCCCGTCTTACCCATTGATTCGCAATCGATTCCCAATTGATTTCCAACAGACTCCCCGCGGATGTCCTCTCCGTCTGCCTTTACCGACTGCTTGCCTATCCCTTGCCTGCGGATGTAGTTTCCGCCCGCAATGTTATAATCACGAATACAACCCTATATTTCGATATAACGTATGGTCGGCAGATTTCAAAGAGCCTGACATCCGCATGAGAGGAGTGGGATAAATGGACATTGAGAATATACTTCATAAATATGATGAAATGGCAGCGTCGGGACAGATGCAGGAGGCTGTCGAGTACCTTGAAAATATGGCAGCCGAGTGTGTGGAAGAGGGGAAGAACACCTCAGCCATAACCATCTTCAACGAGCTCGAAGGCTTCTGGCGCGTTGCCGGAGAGAAGGAAAAGAGCTATGCGGCCGCTGAGGCGGCGCTTGGCCTTATCTCTTCCGGAGAAATGGAAGGGAGCATCGGTCACGCCACCACGCTTCTGAACTACGCCACAGCGAAGACCGCCTTTGGAGAGGCGAAAGAGGCACTTGAGCTTTATGACCAAGTGGAGAAGATATATGACTGGCAGCTTCCTGAAGACGATTACCGCTACGCAGGTCTGTACAACAATATGGCCCAGTCCCTGCTGCGCGTGAACGACGTGAAGACGGCGGGCGAATATTTTTCAAAGTCGCTCGCACTGCTTGAGAAGATGCAAAACGTTCAGTCAGAGACTGCCACCTGCCATTCCAATCTGGCAATATGCCT
>JAAYHA010000276.1 GCA_012727545.1 Synergistaceae bacterium
AAAAGGAACTTATTGATCTGATCGGTGATGCAGACGCTGTGGTATGTACGGCAAGGGGCAAATTTACCAAAAATGTAATTGCCTCTGCGAAAAACCTGAAAATAATAGCAAAGTGCGGTTCAGTGCCGAACAACATAGACATGGATGCTGCAACAGAACATGGAGTAGCCGTGACATACACCCCTGGGGCTAACAAGGTCAGCGTAGCCGAACACGCCCTTACCCTGATGATGGCTCTCCTCAAGCTTATGCCAAGGTCGGCTGAGATCCAGAAGACAGGAGGATGGAAGAGCGAATCCCTTCAGGCATCGGAGCTTACAGCAAAAACTGTAGGAATAATAGGGCTTGGAGCTGCAGGTTCAAGCCTTGCAGAAATGTTGAAGCCATTCAAAGTGGACCTTCTCTGCTTTGATCCCTATGCTGACCCGGATAAGATCGCACAGGCCGGAGCAAGGTCCGTAGACATGGACACACTTCTGGAAGAGAGCGATGTTGTTTCTCTCCATTGCCAGCTTTGTGATGAGACCCTCGGGTTTATTGACGGAGAAAAGCTTAAAAAAATGAAGAAGAGCGCATATCTTGTTAACACGGCGAGAGGCGCCCTTGTCGACGAGGTCGCCCTTGTGAAAGCCCTAAGTGAAAAATGGATCGCAGGAGCCGGTATAGATGTCTACAGCGTGGAACCTACATCAAAAGATAACCCCCTTTTCGCACTGGACAACGTTATCTGCACTCCTCACCTGGCCGGATGGACGAACGAATGCCTCGCAAGGGAGACCCAGGGAACATCGGATTCAGTTATACAGATACTTAAAGGGCAAAGGCCGGATAGTTTGCTAAACCCGGAGTATGTAAAAAATCTCAAAAAAGATCATTAGCTGAGAAAGTCAGTTTGCAAGACAGGCCGGATCCCCGTTCCTCCTTTGAGGAATCAGGGGGTCCGGTTTTTCCGTTGTAACGGTTCAAGAAATGATTTGTAAACAGAATTTATTTATTGGGCATTTTTGTTCAAATCAGGTATAATTACGCTAACAGAGTAAAGAGATATCATTTATCACTTAGCAAAGCGGCGCAGACAGACAAGTATCTCCCGGAAGGAGTGATCAAGATGTTTGAAAAATTCATTGTCGCAACAGATATCTCGAAAGACTTCTCAATTTCCATGTCGTGTATTGGCGGACTAAAACCATTTGGAGCCCAAAAATGCCTGTTGCTCCAGTTCAGGGATCTCAATGAGATAATCGATTTTTCAGGTGTGTACTCCAACGAACTTCTTTACGAATATGAAAAGATGCTTTCAAGACAGAAGGGTCAGATAGAGAAAGAGGGATTTGAAGTCGAGACAAGGATCCTTCCCGGTTTCTCAACCGCCCAGATAAACAGGATCTGCGAGGAAGAGGGTTACTCTCTTACCGTAGTGGCATCAAGGAAATACTCCTCTTCCGGAGAGATATTCTTTGGGAGGATCGCAAACGACCTGATACACTCAACACAGTATCCTGTGCTGCAGATAAGGACTGAAGATCCTGAAGGGGTGACAGAGGAAGAAGACTCTGAGAGGAACTTGCTTGACATCAGCAGCCATGTCCTCTATCCAACAGATTTTTCAGATAACGCTGATATGGCTTTCAGGTACATAAAGCAAATGGCTGCCGGCAGCGTTGAAAAGATCACACTCCTCCATGTACAGGACAAATCAAGGCTCAGTCCGCATCTTGAGAGCAGGATCGAGGAATTCAACAGGCTGGACGAAGCAAGGCTTAAGGGCATGAAAGATATGCTTGAAAGGGAAGGAAAGGCCGAGGTCGGAACAATTGTGAAATATGGCTCCCCGTCGCTTGAAATACTGAGGCTTGTCGAAGATCTCGAAGTAAATCTTGTTGTGATGGGCAGCCAGGGCAGAGGCTATGTCAAGGAATTTTTCCTTGGAAGCGTAAG
>JAAYHA010000277.1 GCA_012727545.1 Synergistaceae bacterium
CGGCATGTGATCCCAGACTTCAGGATAGGGAGAAGTGCAATCGAACGGGATATTGAGATCGTAAAGAATACCGGTGCTGAATTCATCATGGGAACAAAGGTCTCCTCTGTAGACGAACTAAAGGAAAAGGGCTACAAATATATTGTAATTGCCGCAGGAGCATGGAAGCATGGGGAGCTTGACATAAAATGCGAGAAAAAAGTCAACGCACTTGATTTCCTTGCCTCGTATAAAAAAGATGAGAAAAAAATACATTTAGGCAGGAATGTGGCCGTTATCGGCGGAGGCAATACAGCAATGGATGCCGCCCGCGCAGCCAAAAGGCTCAGGGGCGTCAAAAAGGTAAGCATAATATACCGGCGGACAGCTATGTTCATGCCGGCAGAAGAAGAGGAACTCAGGCTGGCAATGGAAGACGGTGTGATATTCAGGGAGCTGCTTCAGCCGATCTCGCACAAAGAGGGAAAACTCCTCTGTTCCGTGATGACCCTGGGTGAGCGGGACGCCTCAGGACGCAGGTCACCGATACCTACCGAAAAGACAGTTATGATAACGGCTGATACTATTATAGAGGCTGTGGGAGAAAACGTTGATTCGGATCTCTTTACTGACAACAATATATTTGTGGATCACAAGGGCCGGGCAGTAACGTGCAGAAAAAGTTATGAGACAAACATTAAGGGTGTTTACGTTGCAGGTGATGCAAGATGCGGCCCAAAAACAGTGGTCGAAGCCATAGCCGATGCAAGGCGCGTTGCAGATCATATCGCATTTAGGGAAGGGCTGTGTAAAAGCAATGACCTTGAAAAGAATATGCGCGACACTGATCGTCTTCGCTTAAAAAAGGGTAATATTATATTTTGTGAGTCTCCTGAAAAAGAATCTGAACGATGCCTTGAATGTGGGGTCCTATGCGAAAACTGTGTAGACGTCTGTCCGAACAGAGCCAACATCTCAGTTCATGTTGAGGGGGCATCATCACCTCAGATAATCCACATAGATGACCTTTGCAACGAATGCGGCAACTGCTCCACATTCTGTCCGTGGACAGGATCGCCATACAAAGACAAGTTCACATACTTCTCAAGGGAAAAGGATCTGAAAGAAAGCAAAAACAGCGGTTTTTTTGACATGGGAAATGGCAGATTCAAGGTCAGGCTTGAAGGGAAAGTGTTTACATCTTCTCTTGATCCTGCAGAGAAAAAAATGCCGAAGGAAATTGCAGCACTGATAAAAGCAACTCGGAACAGTATTCCGATCTGAGGGGGCTTGCCTATGTATCAATTTATTGTTAACGGAAATATACAAATATCTGAAACAAACAAAAAGCTTATAGATTTTTTAAGAGAAGACCTTGGTCTGACCTCTGTAAAGAACGGGTGCAAAGAGGGAGCCTGCGGGACATGCATGGTCCTGATCGACGGAAGGGCATGCAAGGCCTGTGTGCAGGAGCTGAAAAATCTCAACGGAAAAAACATTCTCACTGTTGAAGGGCTTAGTCAAAGGCAAAAAGATGTCTACTCCTATGCTTTTTCGGTCTCAGGAGCCGTGCAGTGCGGATTTTGCATCCCCGGAATGGTGATAAGCGCCAAGGCCCTTATCGACAAAGTACCGGATCCGAGCCTTAAAGAGGTAAAAGAGTCTATAAAAAATAACATATGCCGCTGTACGGGCTACAGGAAGATCGAAGAGGCGATATTGCTGGCCGCCAAAATGTTCAGGGAAAATATCCCGGTGCCCGGAGAACACTACACGGGGGCAGTCGGAGAAAATATTCCGCGCACAGATGCAGTATCCAAAGTATTAGGAACTGCCCAATATGCTGCTGATATCAAAATTGACGGGATGATATACGGTTCAGCTGTCAGGACAGAATATCCGAGAGCGGTCATCAGATCGATAGATATCTCTGAAGCCCTAAAACTTAACGGAGTCGTTGGGATCTTTACGGCAGAGGACGTTCCGGGCAAGAAAAAAATAGGGCATCTTGTGAAGGACTGGGATGTAATGATCCCGGTCGGAGGGTGCACCAGATATGTTGGCGACGCTCTTGCGCTTGTTGCTGCGGAGACGCCTGAGATCATGGAGGAAGCAAAAAAACTGATAAGGGTCGAATATGAGGTCTTGAAGCCGGTAACGTCACCGGCCGAAGCACTTGCTGAGGGAACTCCCCTCATACATGAAAACGGAAACATCATGTCGCGCGTTGACCTTAAGAGGGGCAATGCGGACGATGTCATCAAAAATTCAAAGCACGTCGTTACAAACCATTATTCCCTGCCATTTACAGAACATGCATTTCTTGAACCTGAGACTGCCGTGGCATTGATGGAAGATGACGGGGTAGTGAGGATATATTCCGCTGACCAGGGAGTCTACCAGACCATGAGGGAGTGCGCTGAGGCCCTGGGACTGCCGCATGAAAAGGTAAGAGTGACTGCGGCGATGATAGGCGGTGGTTTTGGCGGCAAGGAAGACATGAGTGTCCAGCATCACGCGGCACTGTTGACATACCTGACCGGACGCCCGGTAAAAGTTTCCCTTACAAGGGCAGAGAGCATAAAGGTCCATCCCAAAAGGCATGCGA
>JAAYHA010000278.1 GCA_012727545.1 Synergistaceae bacterium
TGCCATTTTGCCCTTATGGAGCGGGCAGCCTTTGACTGCCTCGTTTCAGGGTTTTTGATGTTTTGGGCCTCATCAAGAATGACACCGGACCAATCTGCTTTTTTGAATGTCTCGTTGTCCCTGTGAAGGAGCGAATAGGAAGATATCACAAGATCCCGTCCCTTTATGGATTCGGCGAATTTCTCACCCCTGGGCCTTCTGGTCCCGTGGTGTATGAGGACAGAGAGGTCAGGAACGAAATGTTCGGCTTCCCTTCGCCAGTTCTCTATGACCGAGGTCGGGCATATAAGCAGGACCGGGTCTTTTTCCCCTCTCAGTATATTTGTTTTCAGCAGCGCCAGGGCCTGGACCGTCTTTCCAAGTCCCATGTCATCAGCAAGACATCCGCCCAGGCCTATCTCTGCAAGCCAGGAGAGCCAGGAAAGCCCTTTAAGCTGGTATGGCCTCAGTTCACCGCAAAATCCATCAGGCTGGCTTATCTGTTCGATCTGCTCGGTGCCGGTAAGGACCGACCGTACTGAATCCAGCCAGACTGAGCCTGTAATGGCTGAAAGCGGGAGATCTCCCTTACTCTCTCTGAAGGAGGAGATAAGCGCATCTTTTCTCGTAATTTTCGAAGGGAGTTTTTTGATCCCATCCATTACCTTTTCAAGCTCATCCCGGTAAAGGAGGACCCATTTGCCTCTTATGTTCGCGAGAGGAGTTTTCAACTTCCTCAGCAGAGAAAGTTCTTCTTCTGTCAG
The DNA here is from genome assembly GCA_012727545.1 of Synergistaceae bacterium. GTDB lineage: Bacteria > Synergistota > Synergistia > Synergistales > Synergistaceae > Caenicola. The sequence continues at coordinate 744 of JAAYHA010000278.1, forward strand.
GACATCTTCCCCAAGAGAAACAGACCAGTCAACATCCATAAGGTCTCCCAGATCTATACTGTTTCCGGCAGAGAAAACTTCGCCCTCTCTGATGCTTCCTTTTACTGCAGGCCTTGGCCTGTCAGAAGGAGACCCCCACGAAGATGGAAACTGTACCTGTATCCCGTGTTCAAGGATCTCCGGAACATTTTCATGGAGAAATTCAAGCAGCTCATCAAATGACATCGTGCAGCTGACAGGTGACGGCTCATTGAGACTTCTTGCTATTGCAGGAACAGAGGAGGATATCTGCCCAAGCAGCTGAAGGAGATACCTTCTGGGATTTGCCCCCGAAGCACGGAACCATTTTCTTTCAGCAGGACCGGGGCTCCATACTTTTTCGGCCGGTACTGTAAGAGTCTGATCCATCGCAGACTGCAAATGCCATGAGAGTGTCCATGTACCTTCAGCATTTCCTGACAAAGGCTCTTCCAGCCTAAGAAAAAGCCTCCATGGCTGATTTGTTACCACCCTGACAGAATCGATCCACTCCTCGATCTGGGAACAGAGCGGACCCATTTCCTCATTCCACCTTTGGAGCGCGGATTTCGGCCAGGTGAGTGAACGCAGCCATATATCGTGTGGATTGGTCTGATCGACCTGTTTTCCCCTTCTCCCGGGAACTGCCTGGGCCCTCCTTACTATTTCCTCAAGGAAGGTTTCCAGTATTGAATCTGCAATATTTATGTTTTCCCCCCGCTCCCCGGCCTCGCTCGCCAGAGAAAAACTTGCGGTCACAGGGGGAAGGGCATTTACGTAGGCTGAGTATCCATCCTGGTATTTGGCCAGATGGAGAGGTCTCCATACCGAAAAATAACTCCCTTCGGAAGATTCCATGCCTGGGAGGTATGTTCCCCTCATTACCATCAATGATGCATATTCAAGGCCTTTAAGAACATACTTCAGGTCGTTTCCCCATAAGAGCCCGGGGACGGGCAGCTTTTCTCTGCTCTCCTTGATTAGCTGGAATAGAGTTATAAGTTCCTCGTGAGTAATATGGATGGCCTCTACGGAAAATCTTTGTGTCGAAGGTTCTTCTTTGGTTTCAGGCAGTTCTCCAAGCAGGGGAGAGGAGGGCTGAGGAATGCCATTATACGCAGGCAGGTCAACATATGCAACTGCCGTGGAATCTGCGGGTATCTTTCTGGTATGACGTATCCCGGCTGTCTTCAATATATCGTGAACTGCCAGGCTGCCCGCATCCCACGGCATCCTTGTCGTCCCGGAGGCTGAAATTGCCGGTGGAGCTGTCAGCACATCCGATCCGAATGAACGCTCACCCCATGCAAAAAACCTGTTGTCTGCGTAAGAAACATGTAAAACTATCATTTTTCACTAAATACCATAAATATCTCTACTCAAAACAGCTTCCGCCAATGAACTCCCTGAGTATCGAAATATTCGGGACATCGTCTGATGGAATGACAGGAACAAAACTTAATATCGAAAGAAGCCTCTGTGCCTCTCCATAAGCTGGAGAGTCATCCTTTACAGAAGCAAGCAGGGGCTGCACATAACCTTTTAGAACCGGAAGCTCATAAGCAAGAGAAGTATTGAAAAGCGTATCGGCGTTTTCCTGATAAGGGAAAATGTGGCGGTGTGAACCTTTTACAACAGACGGCCACTGCATAAGCGTCGCCTCAGGGGAATGTCCCCTGGTCCTGTAGTCGCGGAGCATACGGCGCAAAAGCCTCGTGTCGGTCGTCCCTATCCTGTTGTGCATGTCTATTGATGCACCGGTCAGAGGACATATGAATATCCTGTATTTATTGTCATGTGAAACGCTCTCAGAAAGCTTGTCGTTTAGTCCATGGATGCCTTCTATCACCAGAAGCTGATCTTCTGCTAGCTTCAGTTTGTATCCTTTTTTTCTCTCTCCGGAAATAAAATCGAACTTCGGAACGTCTATCTCTTTGCCCTCAAGAAGTGCAGCAAGGTGTTCGTTGATCAGATCAAGGTCAAGTGCCTCAAGCGCCTCAAAATCAAACTTGCCCTCGGGGTCCCTTGGCGTTTTCGACCTCTCAACAAAATAATTGTCCAGTTCAAGTGTAGCTGAGTTAATGCATGAGGCAAGAAGCTGTACGCGGATGCGCCTTGAAGATGTCGTTTTGCCGGAGCTTGAAGGCCCTGCAAGGCAGAGCAGCCGTACTTCGGGCTTCTCGGAAATATGGGCAGAGATCGCACTGAGCGTCTTTGTATGAAGCGCTTCGCAAACCATGATGAAATCACGTGAATGCCCGTTGGCGACAAGATAATGGATGTTGTCCATAGTTGCGACCTTTAGGTTGTCAAGCCATTTTGCATAGCCCTGGAAAAGAGCAAAGGTCTTTGCCGATGTTTTGAATGGCTGTGTCTTTGAAGGATCCGCCAAGGAGGGACCTGAAATGAATACCCCCCCCTTATAGAGATGCAGTTCAAATACAGGCACTATAGCGGCGTTGTCTGCAAGAGCCCCACCAAAAAAGTCGTATATCCCCTCACATCTGTAAAGTACCACCGGATCACTGTTTACCCAGCGCAGAAGCCTCTCCTTGTCAACATATCCCTGTGAGGCCATTACCGCACGGGCCTTATCACTGGATAGTTCCTCCCTGACAAGGCTGACCCCTTCTTTGACCATCCTGTGCATTTCTGCAAGTATGCATTTTCTCTGGTCATCCGTGACAGGGCTGTCAGGGCTGTCGTAAAAGTAGGAAAAATTCATCGATTGACGAAGGTGCAGCCTGATCCCGCA
>JAAYHA010000279.1 GCA_012727545.1 Synergistaceae bacterium
AGCTATGGACAGAATGCACTGGCACACAGTCTTGAAGTTGCTCACCTTGCAGGGATCATGGCTGCAGAAATGGGCCTTGATGAGCTTAAAGCAAGAAGAGCAGGGCTTTTGCATGATATCGGAAAGGCTGTTGACCACCAGGTAGAAGGTCCTCATGCAAAGATCGGAGCCGATCTTGCAAAAAGATATGGAGAAGCCCCTGACATCGTAAACTCGATAGCGGCCCACCATGAGGACGAGGAGCCACAGACGATTTACGCTGTACTCGTAGCAGCAGCGGATGCGGTCAGCGCATCGCGTCCGGGAGCCAGGAGAGAAAGTCTTGATGCTTATGTCAAAAGGCTTGAAAAACTGGAAGAGGTCGCCAAGTCTTTTAGCGGTGTAAGCAAGGCTTTTGCTATTCAGGCAGGCCGCGAGGTGCGCGTAGCAGTTTCTCCTTCTGTGACAGATGACGGAGCCATGCAGAAACTGGCCTACGACATCGCAAGAAAGATAGAAGAAGAAATGAGATACCCGGGGCAGATAAAAGTTACACTGCTTAAAGAGACAAGAGCTGTAGAATACGCAAAATAGGTGAGGCACGATGCGGATCCTTTTTATCGGAGACATAATGGGAAGACCCGGGCGGAAAGCTGTCCCCCGGGTTTTGCCTTCTTTACGCGAAGAGTATGGCGGTTTTGATTTTATAATTGCCAACGGAGAGAACAGCGCTGCCGGATTTGGACTTACAGAGACGGTCATGAAAGAACTGTTTTCAATGGGAATAGATATCCTTACCAGTGGCAACCACGTGTGGGACAAGAAAGATATCCTGCCTCTGCTCGACAGTGAAAAACGGATACTGAGACCTGCAAATCATCCCGAAGGAACTCCGGGCCGTGGATTTGGAATATTTGAAAAGAACGGGAAGAAGCTTGCAGTGATCTCCCTCCAGGGAAGGACCTTCATGCCTCCTCTCGACTGCCCATTCCGAACTGCAGAAAAACTGATCGAGAAAGCTGAGACCCCCTGTATATTTGTAGATTTTCATGCAGAGGCATCGTCAGAAAAAAAGGCGCTTGCATATTGGCTCAACGGTAAAGTTTCTGCAATAGCGGGGACTCATACACATGTCCAGACATCGGATGAACAGGTCCTTTCCGGCGGAACGGCTTTTATATCCGACGTTGGGATGACAGGCGGTCATGGTGGGATAATCGGGATGACCGCGGAATCTGTGATACCGAAATTTTTATACGGAACTCCAAGTAAATTCGAGATATGTGATACAGAAGTCAGGTTCCAGGGCGTGGTAATTGATGTTGACGATGAAACAGGCAGGGGAATGGATATTCGCAGGATAAACGCTCCATGTGAAAACTGATAACTATTATTTAACGCTGATATTAAAGTAATGGCGGGAGATTGCCTTGATGGTTTTCTCCCGCCATTATTTTTACTGGAGCACCTATTTAAATAAATTAGTTGTGTTGCAATGAACCTTTGTTTTATGGTTTTTTATTATGATTAGTTAAATAAATTTTGTGTTATAAGATATTATGCTCTTTATATAACCATTTGCAAACTTGTGTTTTTGACTGTAATATGATATACAACTTAAGCGCTGAAGGGGCTTTTCTTTGGCTGTGGCTTTTTTAATTATTGAGAGGAGAGGATCAAATGTCTGAGAACAG
>JAAYHA010000280.1 GCA_012727545.1 Synergistaceae bacterium
GATGCAAGGTATTTTTTTGCAATAGAAGATACTGTCAGACCCATGAAGTAGGGCTCAAAGGACTGATTGTTCTTCCATTCCGTTGGTCCAAGTATGTAGTCACTCGATACGGTGATAGTGCCCACGCAAAGGGCTGCTACCCTTACAAGCCAGCAGTCGAGGGTCGGCGAGGTCGTTTCGGGAAGTTCAAAGGCAAGTTCGAATGCCGCATGAAGCCACTTTTCGCCCCTCTTGGCAAAGATCTCGCGATATTCCCACGGCGTTATGGGCTTCGGATCATCCAGATCTGCAACAAAATCTGTCATTTTGGGGTAAGCAACATCCGACCAGGCAGTCCACTCGGGCTCATCCCTCTGTACAAGGACTGCTCTCATGCCGGATCTTCTGGCTCCCTGAAGATCATAAAGAAAATCTCCGACAAGAACGCATTCACCGGGTTCAAGGCCTATAGAACGGGCGGCCTCTGCAAGCGAACGAGGATGCGGCTTTACCTTTTTCTGTTCATCTCTGCTCCATATGTTCTCGGGAAGTTCCAGTCCTATCTTCTTTGCTGCAAGTTCTATTGATTCCCTGCAGTTTCTGGATACGATAGTGTAAGGGATGTTTTTGGCCTTAAGCCATTCAATAAGCTCAAAAGCTCCCGGAATGGGTTCCGCTTTGCGGGCGCCTTCCATTTCAAGTTCACAGAGCTCCTTCATGAAGGATGACTGATCTTCGGGAGAAAGTGTTGAAACATCTTCAAGCAGCATAGCCCTACGTCCCCCGTAATATCGTTCCCTCAATCCGGAGAAATCAAGCTTCGTATCTGCTAATACACCGTCCCAGTCGAGGATAAAACCTCTTGATCCGGAGGGGTGCCAAAATGGTGGTTTGATGTTCATGACTTTGCTCCTTACCGTTGTTTTCAAAGATGCCAAAAATACCCCGCAAGAGCCGTGTACGGAAGGTCTTGACCCGCTCCTGAAAAAGGATTAGAACCCTACCCGCAAAGCTTGGTCAACCGACGAGGTCTCCGCCGCTAACGGGAAAAAAGTTCAGCCGGGATTTATTGTTGGCTCAAGACACAACCCGTATTCCACGTACTCCGCAGGGTCGATTTTTAGATTCCGGTTCAATTATAGCTTTTAGAATAAAAAAAACAAGAGTACCAGTACGTACAGGCATCATCAGGCTTTTGGCACCAGTGGCAATTGCCGCGTATCATAGTATAATCATATTGTCGGGCTGACCGGCGTACCCTTCCGGAGGTGATCGTTAGTTGTTCAATATTGCGGTTCATGGACATTTCTACCAACCGCCGCGCGAAGATCCATGGCTAAACGCGGTGTTAAAGGATCCAACAGCAGCTCCTGCCCATGACTGGAACCAAAGGATAGCCAGCGAGTGCTACAAGCCAAACAGTGCGGCCAAGATCCTTGGGTCGGACGGCCGCATCATATCGGTGATAAACAACTACTCCCACCTCAGCTTCAACTTTGGACCGACTCTTCACAGATGGATAGAAAAGGAAGACCCGGCACTTGACCTGATCCTAACAGAATCAGGCAAAAAAGCCCTATCCCAGTCTTACAGCCATATGATCATGCCACTGGCTTCCACTGAGGACAAAAAGACCCAGACTTTATGGGGGATAAAAGACTTTGAATACAGATTCAATAGAAGGCCTAAGGGGATGTGGCTCCCTGAGACGGCTGTTGACACCGCGACGCTCGAAGTGCTGAGTGAAAACGGGATCGCTTTTACTATCCTTGCTCCAAGACAGTGCAGCGCCGTATTTATGGATGGGATCTGGAAAGAGACTCCTGAAGGGAAGGATCTTGATGTCACCCTCCCCTACCTGTGCAGGCTACCCTCCGGCAGGACGATCACTATAGTTTTCTACCACGGAGGACTCGCCCATGACATCGCTTTCGGCGGTCTCCTTGAAAACGGCGACAGGTTCCGGGACGCGCTCATTGACGCAGTGAAAATACGATCTGAAGAGAGGCTTCTTGTAGTCGCAACAGACGGTGAGACTTACGGCCATCACCACAAATTTGGTGAGATGGCGTTGGCACGCCTCTTTGAAAGGTTTGAGCAGGATCCTGAGATCTCGCTTCCTGATATAGGAACATTTTTGGAAAACCACCCTGCCAGGTTTGAGTGCCGCATCAAAGAGAACTCATCTTGGTCCTGCGTGCACGGGATAGAGCGCTGGAGAAGCGACTGCGGGTGCAGCACGGGCGGGAAACCCGGCTGGAACCAGTCGTGGAGAGCTCCGTTGAGGGAAGCATTTAACAGTCTGGCAGACAGGATTGACGAGGCATTTTACGAAACAGTCTCCCCCTATTTCGATCCGTGGGACCTCAGGAACTTATCGATCGAACACTACCGTTCGGCAAAGTCAGACAGAAAAAAAGAGTATGAGGAAGGGATGGAATTCCTTTCAAAACATCTGGGCGGCATAGGTGAAAAAGAGGGTGCCTCGATCCTCTCAATACTTGAGGCGGAGCGAATGAGGATGTTCATGTTCACCTCCTGCGGATGGTTTTTCAACGACATCTCCGGAGTGGAGACAAAGCAGGTCATCTCCTTCGCTGTGAGAGCTGCCGAGCTTGCCGGCAAAGTTACAGAAAAAGACTATTTGAAAGACCTACTGACCGATCTGCGAAAAGCCAGGGGCAACGATAAAAAATATGCCAACGCAGGGATAATGGCGGAACGCGATATTATTTCAAAGATCCCTGCGGGCAGCAACGGACGAAACGGAAAGCAGGCAAACGGAGCGCTGAAAACAAACGGGGACGTACTTCTCCCGGATGCCGAAGATGCCCAATTTGGAGGAGAAAATATGACAGACATGAATTATGGCGGCAACCTCGCCCAATCGATCCTATCTACACTTGAAAGAGATCCTGCATTCAGGAATGTGGCCTATTTTTCGATGGAGATAGGACTTACTCCGGAGATCCCGACCTATTCAGGCGGACTGGGGATACTGGCCGGAGACATCCTTAAGAGTGCTGCAGACCTTGGGGTGCCGATGGTCGGTATCACACTCCTCTACAAAAAAGGTTATTTTGCACAGAAGATAAACGAAGAGGGAAGACAGACAGAAAGACCTGTGGAATGGGACCCGACAGAGTTGCTTACCCAGCTGCCAAACAGGGTCTCCATCGTAATGAACGGCAGGAGCGTCTCTGTCGGAGTGTGGTCACATACAATAATCGGAAATTCGGGCCATCCCATCCCGATCCTCTTCCTTGACACGGACCTCCCAGAAAACACAACTGAGGACAGGGCTCTGACAGATGAGCTCTACGGAGGAGACAACAGATACAGGCTGTGCCAGGAGCTCATACTGGGAATAGGCGGACTGAGGATCCTTCGTGACCTTGGATACCGGAATGTGAAGACCTTCCACCTTAACGAGGGACATGCCGGCTTTATCACACTGGAGCTCTTGAGGGAGCAGGGATATCCTGACCTGCAGAAGGTGCGCAACCAGGTCGTCTTCACAACACACACTCCCGTTGAAGCAGGGCATGACTTCTTCTCTTATGACCTGATAAAAGAGGTCATTGAGAGCACCTTCATCGAAAAACTTAAAAATACCATTGGCGGAAGCGGACTGTCGATGACAGACCTTGCTCTCAAGTTCAGCAGGTATGTGAACGGCGTATCAAAGAAGCATGCAGAAGTAAGCAGGGCAATGTTCAACTCAGATTCTATAGACTGGGTAACAAACGGAGTCCACTCCACCACATGGACATGCGAATCATTCGCTGCGCTGTACGACAAGTACATCCGTGGCTGGAGATCAAACACGAGCAGGCTGATGCAGGCGATACAGATCCCGAACGAAGAGATATGGGAGGCTCACCAGACCGCAAAGCTCAAACTGCTGGATATGGTCTATGAGGAGACCGGCCAAAAACTGGACCCCGAGATCCTGACGATAGGGTTTGCAAGAAGGGCTGCCACTTATAAGAGGGCCGACCTGGTCTTCACAGACATAAAGAGGCTTCTGGAAATTGGTGACGGCAAGATACAGTTCATATTCTCCGGAAAGGCTCATCCCCACGATGAACCGGGTAAGGACATCCTTCAGAAGATATTCAACATTTCGAAGGAGCTGGGAAAATCAATGCCCGTGGTCTTCATCGAGAATTACAACATCGCTCCTGCCAAGCTGATCACTTCAGGGGTAGACCTGTGGCTTAACACACCGGTAAGACCCCGGGAGGCATCAGGGACGAGCGGAATGAAATGCGTACATAATGGGATAATGAACTTCTCCGTCCTTGACGGATGGTGGATCGAAGGCTGTCTTGAAGGTCATACAGGCTGGGGGATAGGACCTGAACCGGGGCCCGATGACATGAAGGGCTACAACGAAGCAGAGGACGCGGAGGATCTCTACAGGAAACTTCAGAATAAGATCCTGCCCCTCTATTATAACAACAGACCAAGGTGGATAAGGATGATGAAGCTGGCAATTTCAATAAACGCGAGCTATTTCAACACACACAGGGTAGTCAGGGAATATTGCGAGAAAGCTTACGGAACAGTTTTCAGAGGACTTTAAAAAATGATCGCCTATAAGCATTTTACGCTGAAGGTGCTCCACATCGCTCCCGAGTGTTCTCCTCTCGCTAAAAAAGGCGGTCTTGGGGATGTTGTCGGCACCCTTCCAAAGGCCCTCAGGAAGCAGAGCATAGATGCAAGGGTACTGATGCCTGCATGGCCGGGCGTAAAAGAGAAGGCCGAAGAGATGGGAAAACTCAACAGAGTACCGCTTGGAGAGATAAGCGTCGCCCTGAATTGGCGTGCCTATACTGCCTCTGTCCTGGAGGCTGAAGTCAACGGCCTTCACATATATCTGCTGGACCAGCCTGAGCTCTTCTCCGATCCCTGTATTTACCCCGAAAAGCTGGATGCCCAGACTGTACTCCCTTTCATGTTTCTCTCTTTTGCCCCTTTTGAGCTGCTGAGGCTGACCGGATGGAAGCCGCAGTTCCTCCATGCACACGACTGGACGGTTGCACCTATGTCCGCCGCGCTGAAGTGGCACAGGTATTATTCATA
>JAAYHA010000281.1 GCA_012727545.1 Synergistaceae bacterium
TGCATCATTTCTTCCATTGTTTCTTCTTTTTCCGGTGCTGCCTGTGTTTCAAGTCCGTCTTCTGTGCGAAGCTCGTCAACCATACCCAACATCCTCCTGCTTACATCATGTTTAAATTTTGGATCAGTTCTTTTATTAGCCAGTCGGGAGTACTTCCTCCCGCAGCTATTCCGATGTTTTCCTTATTTCGCAGCCACCCCCTGTCGATCTCCCCTGCATGTTCGATCCACAACGTCGATACTCCGACGTCCATGGATATCTCTGCAAGTTTTTTTGTATTTGCACTGTTCCGGCCACCAAGAATTAACATTCCGTCTACTTTTGAAGCAAGCCTGCAAACGGAATCCTGACGCGCCAGAGTAGCTTTGCAGATCGTATTATACACCTTGATCTCAGGTGATATCGTTATGAACGACCCGACAAGCGCGATAAAAGAGGCGACCTTTTGAGTCGTCTGGCTAAGTATCCCGCACTTTCGTCCCTTGAGGTTTTCGGGTATATCACCTTCGGAAGATATTACAACGACCTCTCCGTCGGCATATCCCATTATTCCCCTGACTTCGGGATGTTCCCTGTCACCTGATATTACCACAACATACCCCTCGGAAGAAAGGTCTTTTGCCCTTTTTTGAGCTGTTTTGACAAACGGACACGTTCCGTCGACCACTTTCATGCATTTTTTTCTCAGGTTTTCAGCCTCTGACGGGGTAACTCCATGTGCTCTGATAAATGCAATGGAGCCAAATGGAACATCCTCCGCTGATTCGACAACTATCAGCCCCATCTTTGACAGCCTCTCGATCTCCTGGGGGTTATGGATCGGACTTCCCAGAGAATAAATTTTATCGGAACGCAGCAGTTCCTCTTCGAGCTTGGATATCGCCCTTCTTACGCCAAAACATAATCCTGTCGGGTCGGCAATGTGGATCTTCAATTCACTCTTTGCCCTCTTGTTCCAAATGCCTGATGCAATGCGGCATTACGTCTTCCATTGCTTCTGACATTTCATATTTGTCAAAATCATACCACAGTGCAGGCTCAAAGTGTTTGAACCACGTCATCTGCCTCCGTGAAAAGGCTTTCGTTGACCGGATGTCGCCTTCCAGCGCCTCTTCGTATGAGCAACAGCCTTTGACATACTGTACCAATTCCCTGTATCCGAACCCCTGGAGCGCAGGCAGGGAAGGAGAATATCCCTGAGCAAGGAGCCATTCGACTTCTTCGGGGTATCCATTTGAAAACTGCTCCCTTACCCTAGCTGCAATATTTTTGTAAAGGTTGGATCTGTCCCTGATAAGTCCGATATAAAAAACGTCGAATGGAGAGCTCATCTTTGCCTGATTTTCATACCACCACGTTGCCGGCTTTCCTGTAATACGGTAAATCTCAAGAGCCCTCATTGTCCTCACTGGGTCGTTCGGGTGTATTTTTGCCGCTGCAGAAGGGTCCAGTGCGGTGAGTTCATTGTGTAGTTCCGCCAGTCCCCTTATTTCGATCTCTTCCTCGAGCATCTTCCTGACGGCAGGGTCTTTAGGGAGATCTTCAGAGAGCGTGCCGCATAGAGCCTTGTAATAAAAAGGAGTGCCGCCGATAAGCAAGGGTACCCTGTCTCTTTTTCTGATCCTATCAATGGCGTCTGTTGCTTGATATGCAAAATCAGCTGCAGAATAGACCTGATCAGGGTCAGCTACATCTATAAGGTGATGCAGTATCTCACGCCTTATTTCGAGTGAAACCTTATCTGTGCCAACATCAAGGTATCTGTAGACCTGCCTGGAATCAACGGAAATTACCTCGGCATTCAGCTTTCGTGCAAGTTCCAGACTGAATTTTGTCTTGCCGACAGCAGTAGGTCCTATTATTGCTATTACAGGTATTTTATTTAATTGCATTTTATTCATCAGCGCTCAAACCAATCCTCTAATTTCCTGTTTTCTATAAGAAATATTGTCGGCCTTCCGTGTGGGCATGTAAAGGGGCTTGAACATGCTTGAAGCCTATCCATAAGAGTTTCGGCCTCTTCCCTTTCAAAGCGGCTGCCAAGCTTTACTGCATCTCTGCATGCAAGCCTTGCCATCCTCCACCATACCTCTCTGTCACGCTTATCCGGATCATTTTCAACTTCGATGCCTCTTAGCGCCGAACGGAGCATGTCCAGCGGAGATAGTTTAGATTTTCCCCTGAGCATTGGGACTCCAAGCAGGTGGTCATCTTCAAATATAAAAGCCAGATCCTTGAGCTCTTTCGAAAATATATTTATCTCGGGCAGTAAAGAAATTGGTATTTCAACGGGCATTGTCAGGTTTTGAGTGGCTATACCCTCTTTAAAACTTACTGCGATCTCCTCGTACAGTATCCTCTCATGGGCTGCATGCGGATCAACTATAGCCAGGCCATTGGGAAGATCAAATATAAGAAAACCCATTGCAGTCTGCCCTATATAATTTTTGAAGCCATCAACCGTTACCGGAGCAGGCTTCCCTGCCGGTATGAAGACCGTCGCCTCAGGCGATGATACCCTTTCAGCAAGCTGTCCGCTTTCTGAAACAGGTTTCCACGGAGTCTGGCTAAACATGGGATCTGTTTTGTCGAACCATCCTGATGACCTATTCTCTGAGAATGTAAACGAAGTATCTCTCCCTGTTTGGGGCTCATTCTCCGCCGTGAAGGAGTACTTCCCGGAAAATATCTTACGGGTCGTTTGCAGTACCAGTTTATATATGTCTCCGGATCTTCTGAATCGGACCTCTTCTTTGGCAGGATGGATATTGACATCAAGATCTTCGGGCGGCATTTCAAGTACGACAAGCCATTCACCGTAAGCCGCCGATTCTCCGCCGCACACCGCTGATCTTATCGTAGGATCCTGTATCCTTCTGCCGTTGACAAAGATCGTCATCACTGTACGCCTGCTGTCCGGTATCGGATTCCACCATATTTTCACACTGTTGGTGTTATAGGCAGTCTCAGAACTGTAAAGGCGGGTCTCATTGCCCCAGCGCCTTTGAAGGGCTTTATCTGTTGATCCCGGAGGAAGCAGCTCCAATATCCTCTTTCCGTCAGAGAAGACCCTGAAGGTCAGTTCCGGATTGACAAGCGCGTAATCGTTTACGACCTGAAGTATCCTCCTGAGCTCGGCAGATGCAGTTTTGAGGAATTTGCGCCTTGCAGGAAGGTTGTAAAAGAGATCGTCCACCTGGATCCTTGTTCCGGGGTGGGAAGGAGTTTCTGTATGGAGAGTAACCGTTCCGCCTTCACACCTTATTATCCCGCCGGCATCAGATGTCCGTTCCCTGCTGCGGATCTCCATCCTGCTTACTGCTGCAACGCTGGATAGGGCCTCTCCCCTGTAACCGAGAGTAGATATCCTCTCCAGATCATCAAGAGTGGTAATTTTGCTGGTTGCATATCTTTCCAGCGCAAGGGGAAGTTCCTCGAATGAAATTCCGCAACCGTCATCTTCTATGACGAAAGAGGTTTTCCCTCCCTGCTCAATATAAAGGGTAATATTTCGCGCTGATGCGTCAATTGAGTTTTCTATGAGCTCTTTGGCAACTGACGATGGCCTTTCGATCACTTCACCGGCGGCGATCCTGCTTGATACTTCCTTGTCAAGACGTTTTATCATTTGAATCCCAACACTTTCCGGCTCTCTTTTCTTAGCCTGTAAACGACCTGAAGAGCTTCCATCGGGGTCATTTCGTCAGGATCAGTAGCTGCCAGTTCTTCAAGTATGGCCTCATGTCCCACGTCAAAGAGCTTCATCTGACTCTCTTCGTTGGCAGGCAAAGCGGACTTCTGCTCATTCGATGAAGTCTCAAAACCTGCAAGCAGTTCTTTGGACCGCCTTAGTACCAGGGATGGGACCCCGGCGAGCCTCGCCACCTCTATTCCGTATGACCTGTCGGATGGTGCTTCAACAACTTTATGCAGGAAGGTGACCCCCTCCTTGCCCTCTTCCACCGCCATACTGAGGTTCGTCACTCCCGGAAGCATTTCGGCAAGTTTTGTAAGTTCGTGATAATGTGTCGCAAAAAGGACAGCAGCCCTTCGTCCCTCCTGCCCCTGCAGGTATTCTATAACTGACCATGCGATACTTAGTCCGTCGTAAGTGGAGGTGCCCCTGCCCACCTCGTCAAGAATGACAAGGCTCCTGTCTGTTGCGTTTCGAAGGATATTGGCGGTCTCCACCATTTCGACCATAAAGGTGCTCTGCCCTCTCGCAAGTTCATCGCGTGCGCCAATTCTGGTAAAGACACGGTCGATCAGCCCTATTTTTGCGCTCTCTGCGGGCACAAAAGAGCCCATGTGGGCCATTATGGCGATAAGGGCTGCCATGCGAAGATAGGTCGATTTTCCGGCCATGTTCGGGCCGGTGATTATTGCTATCCTTTTTCCGGAAACCATGCTCAGAGAAAGGTCATTCGGCGTGAAAGGGCGGTTTCCAAGCATTACCTCTATTACAGGATGTCTTCCGTTTTTTACGATAAAGTCTGTCCCCATTTCCATTACAGGCCTTACGTACCTTCGTTCTGAAGCTATTTCTGCCAGGGAAGAAAAAAGGTCTGCTGCGGCAATGAATTTTGCCGCGTTAAGTATCTCCTGACTCTTTGAAAGAGTGGCCTCAACGATCTCGGAGTAGATCCTTTCCTCAATGGAAAGTATTTCTTCTTCGGACCTGAACATCTCTTTTTCAAATATTTTGAGCTCCTCGGTAATAAAGCGTTCAGCGTTTACCAGTGTCTGTTTCCTGATGTATTCTGCAGGGGCTCTGTTCAGCCCGCCTTTAGGTATTTCAATGTAATAACCAAAGACCTTATTTACACCGGCCTTCAGGTTCTTTATACCTGTCCTCTGTCTTTCGTTTTCTTCAAATCTATGAAGCCATTCAGAAGAATGTGCCGCCTTGTCTCTCCATTCGTCCAGTTCCTTGTCATAACCTTTTCTTATGACACCTCCGTCCCTGACGAAACGGGGAACGGTTTCCGATATTGAGGATCCAAGAAGAATAAAGAGTTCCTCCAGATGATCAACATCTATAGTCCAGTTTTTCAGCCTCTCGTTCATTGCCATCATGTTTATCAGCACAGGCAGTGCACGGAGGGTCTCTCTTATTGTGACAAGATCAGAGGGAGATCCCATCCGAAGAGTCATTCGGCTTATTGCCTTTTCCATGTCTCCGCAAGACGAGAGGCTACGCTGCAGTTCACTGCGCGTAGAATTATCGTTTACAAGCTCTTCGACGGAATCCTGTCTTTGTTCAATAGTCCCTATGTCCTGAAGGGGTGAGAGTATCCATTCTTTGAGAGTCCTCCTGCCCATTGCAGTACGGCATCTGTTGAGGACAGAAAATAGTGAGATGTCAGAGGGTTCTGTAAGTTCAAGATTGTTTACTGTGTTCCTGTCGAGAATAAGCGATTGCGCCGGCATGACCGGCGTGATCCCGGTCACATGGAGAGCCTGAGAAAACTGGGTCTCTTCCAGATATCTCAAAACTGCCGCTGATGCACCTGCTGCCGTATCCCTGTCATCGATCCCCATGCAGTTGAGAGAGGCTATCCCCCACTTTCTGCAGAGCCATTCCGAACCTGTCTTTGGCTCAAATTCTCCCTTTTCTCTTTCAACTATATTGGGACCGCCCTGGTCTGAATAAATTTCAGAAAGATACTCGCTCTGTCCCTTTCGGATCAGTATTTCATCAGGGCGGAATGAAGAGAGGAGCGATGATGCCTCTTCAACATTAAAGGTACCGGCTTTTAGAGTGCCTGTTGCAGTAGTGAGGAGTGCCAGTGAGATGTTCTTCCCGTCAAAAAAGCAGGCGGCAAGGTTTCCATCTGACTCTGAGCTGTCAGAAAGCCAAGTGCCGGGTGTCACTAATCTAGTTACTTCCCTTTTGACAAGAGTTTTTCCGTCAGGAACTGTTACCTGCTCGCATATGGCGACCCTGTGACCTGCCGCTACCAGCTTTCCAAGATAGGAATCGACTGCGTGGAATGGGACACCTGCCATGGGGATGGCGTTTTCTGCATCGCGGGAACGTGATGTTAGGGCAATATCAAGAACAGAGGATGCGATCTGGGCATCCTCAAAAAACATTTCATAGAAATCACCCATGCGGAAAAAAAGAAGAGAGTCAGGGTACTGCTCTTTCCAGTACATGTACTGTTCCAGCATGGGGGTCATTTTAGTCCCCTGCGGAAGTTCCAAGTCTATTCAGACCTCCCCTTGTCCAGATAACTTTGAAGGAGAAGGGAGGCGGCGACCATGTCTACCCGTTGTTTTCGGCCTTTCCTCGAGACATCTCCCTCTAAGAGGGACTGCTGCGCTATAACTGTTGTAAAGCGCTCATCCCAAAAAATTATTTCCAGGTCAGGATATCTGACGACGATATTATCAGCGATCTCTCGGATATTCAGAGCTTCAGGCCCCTCATTCCCGCCGGTCCTGAGCGGAAGGCCTACCAGAAGTTTTGTCGTCCGGTAGGTATCCATGATCTTTTTGAGTTCTTCTATCCAGTCGTTCTTTGTGCTGAGGACAGTCAATGCCTGAGCGAAAGATCCGAACGGATCGCTTACCGCAACACCGACCCTTACGGAACCTATATCTACAGCAACTATCCTCTCCAACTGGCCGGCCTCAGCCTTTTGCAGCAAGTCTGGCAAAGATCTCAGGTGCCTTTGTGACGGCTTCGTTCAGTCTGCCTGCATCAGGAGCCCTTCCCTGCGCAAGAGTGGGTCTTCCGCCGCCTCTTCCGCCGATAAGGTCAGCTATCTCCTTCAGGAATTCATCTGCCCTGATGCCCTTGCTGACTGCTTCTTCGCTCGCCATGGAAGTCAGCGTCACATGTTGTTCTTCCCCTATTCCTGCAAGCAGTATCACTGCGACCGGGTATTTCTGCTTTATCCTGTCACCGACCTGCCTAAGAAGATCGGGATTCATGTTTTCAAACTTTTCCATTATGAGGTCAACGCCGTTGACGCTGGCGCATGGTTTAATGCTCTCTTCAATATCGGACATGGCAGCCTTGACCTGCAGCTCCCTGTTTTTTCTCTCAAGCATCTTCTTTTCGTCAAGAAGGTCTTCCACCCTGTTGAGGACTGAGTCAAGATCTTCTCCAAGCATTGACATGAGAGTACCTGACAGGTAGCTGAAACGCTGAAAAGCCGCAAGGGCGTTCTGTCCAACTATTGCATTTATGCGCCTTACTCCTGAACCTATGCCCTCTTCACGGATGATCTTGACGACGCCGATCTCACCTGTGGCCTTGACGTGTGTTCCGCCGCAGAGCTCTGTTGAGTATCCGGGTATTTCGAGCACTCTTACTTCGTCTCCGTATTTTTCATCAAAGAGCGCCTTCGCACCTGTCTTTTTTGCTTCTTCGATAGGCATTAAAGTTGTGTTTACCGGCAGGTTTGAAAGGACCTGTTCATATACGATGGATTCTATCTCCCTCAGCTGGTCAGTTGTAAGCGGGGCAAAATGGTTGAAGTCGAAACGCAGGAACGTAGGCGTTACGATAGATCCGGCCTGTCTCACATGCTGTCCCAGGACCTTAGAAAGCGCTTCGTGAATAAGATGCGTGGCCGTATGATGCCTCTGTATATTTTTTCTTCTTGCGGTATCGATCGACGCTGTCACAGCCTGGTTTTTCTTTATGCTTCCCTTTAACAGCCTACCTCTGTGCACGATAAGGTCGTTTACAGGATAAATAGTATCCTCTACCTGGAAGATCACATTCTCCGCTGTTATAAGACCCGTGTCGCCCACCTGTCCGCCCTTTTCAGCATAGAAAGGCGTCTCGGTAAGGATAATGTCCGCGCTTTCACCTTCCGCGATAAAATCTTTTTCTTTTCCTTCGCAAATTATTGCCGAAACTTCTGCGTCCACAAAAGTGCGGTCATAACCGCAGAAGCTGCTTGGACCGGTCCTGTCTGCCAATTCAGTGTATGCATTTTTAGAAATAACAGAACTGGTCTGTTTGCTCGAAGCCCTTGCACGCTCTCGCTGGTCGTCCATTGCCTTGTTGAAGCCATCCTTATCAACGCTGATGCCCTCTTCTTCGCACATCTCCTCTGTAAGTTCAAGAGGGAATCCGTACGTGTCGTAAAGGACAAATGCAACGCTTCCCGGAAGTGTGCTGAGCGAGTTGTTCTTAAGCTGATTTATCTCAGACTCAAGAAGGTCGCTTCCCTGAGAAAGCGTCTTTGTAAAACGTTCCTCTTCCGTCTTCAGTATCTGTTCAATGGCACAGGACTGTTCGAGAAGCTCAGTGTACTCGTCACCGATAGATTCACGGACTGAGGGTAAAAGTTCCGTAAGGAAGGGCCTCTCTATTCCAAGCAGCTTTCCGTAACGGGCGCTTCTCCTGATCAGACGCCTCAGCACATAACCTCCGCCATCGTTTGTGGGCAGTATTCCATCTGCTATCATGAATGCCGATGCTCTTATATGGTCGGAGATAACCTTAACAGCCATATCTTTTTTGGGATCTTTTCCGTATTTGACTCCGCCAAGTTCGCATGCCTTGTCGATTATCGGGCGGAA
>JAAYHA010000282.1 GCA_012727545.1 Synergistaceae bacterium
TCCGTAGGAATTGACGCGAAGGGCCTCCCTCGGATTGTCTTCCATAAGCGGAACATGTTTGTGCGCTGCTGCGTGAAAAACAATCTGAGGCCTGTATTTTTTGAATATCGATTCAAGCGTTACTTTGTCTGCAATGTCAGCGATTATCGGCACCAGAGAAACTTTGTTTCCGGACTGGGCGAATGATTCAAGCAGGTTGTATATGGACTGTTCCCCGTGGCCGAGTACAAGCAGTTCGGAAGGTCCTTTGGCGGCGACCTGCCTGCAGATCTCAGATCCGATAGATCCTCCGGCACCGGTTACAAGGACACGCTTGCCCTTTATCAGATTTTCGACACCGGGGTCGTCAAGCCTGATCGGATCCCTGCGGAGAAGGTCTTCGAGCTTTACCGAGCGGAGCTTTTTGACGCTTACATGCCCGTCGGCAAGGTCGATAAGACTGGGCAGTATACGCACACGAACATTAAGCCCTTCAAGGGAACATACGAATTCTTTTATTTTATTTCCGGGGGCTGACGGGATCGCGATCAGGACAACTTCGATGTCATTATCCATGACGATCCTGCGTATATCTTTTGTCATACCAAGCACATTGAGTGATGCCACCGTCATATTTTGCAACCTGGGAGCATCATCGACAAAACCGATCGGCATCAGTTCCGTATCATTTCTTAAAAGGTCCCTCGCAAGAAGGGTCCCTGCCTGGCCTGCCCCGATTATTAGGGCGCGCTGCTGCCGACAGGTCCTACCTGAACGGGTAACAAACGCAAGTCTCCAGAAAGCCCTGGTGGCCGTGAGGAAAAAAAGTCCGAGTATTATGAGTATTGAAAGTGAGGATCTGGGTATTCTAAGGTAATCGCTGACCTTGAAGATAACCAAAAAGAGTAAAGCTCCTGCCACATACCATCTGAGTAGGATAGTATATTCTTCTACGCTCGCCCTCGGCCACACTACCTTGTAGACTCCGCCAAAAATTAACGGGATAAGTATGCACGAGGCAAAGAGTAATATTGTCTGAAAAAGCTCTCCGGCGTAGCCCTGCTCAATGAAGAAGGTAAGCCTTAGGGCATAGCCGAAATAGACCGCGAGGGTAAGTGAAATAAGGTCGACAAGGAGAACATATCTCCCCCTCGACGCCATTTTAAGATATAAGGATAAAAGACATTTCAACAGCCTGTTGTCTTTGTACACCATATGCGGCTCTCCCGTCTTTAACTTGCTGTTCTGCCTTTTATTCCAATTAGCTCCTTAAGTCTCCTTACTTTTTCTTCAGTCTCAGGATCCGAGGACGAGACCACCCAGAAGTGTTTTATGAACGCAAATGTGAGGCCTACAAAAAGACCAAGTATTCCAGAAAGCGCGGCTATCTTGCCTCTTCCCCTCGGAAGCGGCTGGTCCGGAAGCGTCGGGGGTGATACAAGCTGTACGACCATAGGCGCGCTCTTTCTGTAAACAGCGCCCTCCTCGTATACGGAGAAAAGTGAAAGGGCTTTCATAAGCTCTTCTAGATCATTTTTTACTGCAGTCGTCTTTGTTCCTTCTTTTTTATATTGTTCTAATTTTACAAGGCTTTTTTCTATCTCAGAGAGTAAGAATGAATCTTTCTTGACCGAAACTTCAATTCCTATCTCAGTCAGTATCTTCTTTGTCGCTTCGTACACAGACTGGGCGATATTTCTTGCCCTTTCAGGCGACAGATCTTTTACAGTGACAGTGACCAGCCCGCTTTTTTGATCAACTTGCTGGTCGATCGCTGCACTGATCGACTTCCGGACGATATCTCTTTTGTTGGTGGTACCGTCCTTGTTTTTCAGCAGGTCATTATCGTCAATTATAGAGTCGATCACAGATTGGCTCTTAAGTATGCCCGCTACAAGATCTCCTCTGACCAGGACGTTGAATTCCCCCGCGGTCTTAGTCTCCGAAGTTATCGGAGCTATCTGCATGGAGCTGGCATATTCGGGCTTTTTCAGAAAAATGCCGTAGCCGAGGCCCGCAAGCAGAAAGATCAGAAAAAAGGACAATATGACTTTTTTGCCCTCGGCAATTATAAGAAGAATGTCTAAAAGGGATATCTCTGTCTCGTCTTCTTCGTAACAGGGGATTTCATATTTTTTCTCGTCCAAAACAACGACCTCCGAAACAATTTAAAGTTATTGTTAACTTAAATACAAATCAACATGATATTTAAAAAATACTTAATATATTATTCTCATAATATCTGTAAATGATTAGTAATTCTAGCACAAAATCAGGCATTATTCTTTATGAACAATGCATAAGAAACATAAATATCAATGGGATGCACAAGCACATGAATATTTAGTGGTTCAATTATGTGAAAAGCAATTTTTACATTTTGAACTTAAATAAATTCTTTGCGTAGCTTTAATAAACAAAAAGTCCCAGGACATATGACCCGGGCTTTGCATTTGTAAATATTCTGTTTTTTTAAGAATGGTGGAGCTGAGGCGATTTGAACGCCCGACCCCTTCCGTGCGAGGGAAGTGCTCTCCCGCTGAGCTACAGCCCCACTCTAA
>JAAYHA010000283.1 GCA_012727545.1 Synergistaceae bacterium
CTGCCTGAAAACCCATCATTTTAGGCAGAGCCTTGATTTTTCCAATCTCTTTGTACTGTTTGTAACCTGCCCAGTAGGCACTGATGTTCCCTGCATTTCCAACCGGTATGGCATGCCAGTCCGGAGCCTCTCGAAGATCCTCGCAGACTTCCCATGCGCCGCTCCTCTGACCCCACAGGCGGTAGGGGTTTACCGAGTTGACGATAGCGTAACCTTTCTCATCGGCAGCTTCCCTTGCCATTTCAAGCGCCCTGTCAAAATTCCCCGTTACTGCTATGACTTCGGCTCCGTACATTAGCGCCTGTGCAAGCTTCCCAAGGGCAACTTTCCCTGCCGGAAGTAGGACATAACAGGGTATCTGCGCTGCTGCTGCGTATGCTGCCGCAGAGGCTGAAGTATTGCCAGTTGAAGCACAGACGAGTGCCTTTGCGCCTGATTCAAGTGCTTTTGCAACCGCCATGACCATCCCTCTGTCTTTAAATGAACCCGACGGATTGCAGCCCTCCAGCTTTCCCCAGAGATCGATTTCCAGTTCTTTGCTGATACCTTCAAGATATACCAGAGGTGTGTTGCCTTCGCCCAAAGTTATGTACGGCGTTTTGTCGGTTACGGGAAGAAGGCTTGCGTATCTTTGGATAACTCCCATCACAGATCCCTCCTAAAAAAATAAATACCGCCCCTGTACTGCTACAGGAGGCGGTATATTCCGCGGTTCCACTCCACTTCGGCTATGTCTTTAAAAAGACTTGCCCTCATATGCGCTGTACAGGGCGCTCCCTGATGCCTTATCTGTATAACTCCAGCTTCGACATCAGCTCAAGGGTGGTTTTCAAAGACAAGGCAACCGAGATCTTCCAGCGCCGGCCGAGCCGGGATCCCGTCTCTGGGATGCTTTTTGTCCCTTACTATCCCTATCATCGCTGTTCAAAAATTAAGTTGATTGTGAGCGTTTATACATCTACTTAGAATAATTGTCAAGCAGTCCTGACAAGTTGTCATCATGGAAATTATACACTAAGTTTGACTATCACTTCAGTGAGGGATAAAATCATGTAAATGACAGTGTCGAGTCCTTGTTCGGTTGGTATCCGCCTTTTTTTATCGTCAGGCGGAGATTCAAAGGAGTGAGCGCTATGACATTTAACATGAAGGAACATGTGGAAAGCCTGGGAGCCAAGGCTGTACTTTCATATCTGGAGGGGGATCCGGAAAAAAATATCCCTAAGATCGTAAAATGGGTAAAAACGTTTGACAGAAAAGGGATCTATTCTGCCGCATACCCCGGACTTGTTAAAATTGCCTCTGACCCGCAAAATATATGGTTCCAATTTATCAAAAGCCTCTATTCCGACATCGACCCCGAAGTAAGAAAAAGGATCTTCAGAAATTTTTTACTGCATTCAGCTATCCAGGGCTTCATCAAACGCGCAAAAAATGAAGAAAAATACAACTGTAATGTGCCATGGGCCATTCTTATGGACCCTACAAGCGCGTGTAATCTGCACTGCAAAGGCTGCTGGGCAGCTGATTACGGATGCTCAATGAACCTTGAGACCGATTTACTTGACAATATAATTAAACAGGGCAAAGAGCTTGGAACGTACACATACCTTTTCAGCGGAGGTGAACCGCTCATAAGAAAGGACGACATCATCAGCATCTGCAGAGAACATGATGACTGTCTTTTCCTGGCTTTCACAAATGCAACACTGATCGAACCTGCTTTCGCCGATAAAATGCTTGAAGTCAAAAATTTTGTTCCCGCTTTAAGCATTGAAGGTTTTGAGGATGAAACCGATTTTAGGAGGGGAACGGGAACATATAAAGCCGTTTTGTCTGCCATGAAACTTCTAAAGGACAAAAAACTTCCTTTCGGGATCTCATGCTGTTATACAAGTAAAAACATATGTTCAATAGGGAGCGAAGAATTTTTTGATTTCATGGTGGAGATGGGGGCAAAGTTTGCCTGGCTCTTCACATACATACCGATCGGAGAGAAAGCAATGCCCGAGCTTATGGTGTCAGCGGAACAGAGAGAGTATATGTACCGGCAGATACGAAAGTTCAGGAAGACCAAGCCGATATTTACAATGGATTTTTGGAACGACGGTGAATATGTAAAAGGCTGTATAGCCGGCGGCAGAAGGTATCTGCACATTAACGCCAACGGAGACATCGAGCCATGCGCATTTATACACTACGCTGACTCAAACATAAAAGAGAAGACACTGCTGGAGGCTTACAGATCACCCCTTTTCATGCAGTACAGAAAAAATCAGCCATTTAATCAAAACCACCTGCGCCCTTGCCCCCTTTTGGACAACCCTGAATCACTAAACTCCATGGTCGCGGCATCCGGTGCGAAATCAACATATATCGTTAAACCTGAGAATGTGAGAGACCTAACTTCAAAGTGCAGGCAAAGGTCGGTCCTTTGGGCGGATACAGCAGACAGACTCTGGACTGAAAAAAACATGCAGACTGCTCCATCAGATGCGAGGAGATAATTATCTCTGCCTGACGTAAAAAACGTGAATATATCATTCCGACAGACCGGTATCAATTTGTTCTTTTGAGACCGGCCCTTTTTCTTTCATAATGTAATTTTTAAATTTTATTACTGTTATCAACGTTTTTTCTAAGAAAAATAAACCACTTTTTCAGTATTTTTATTAAGAACACTTTGTAATATTTTTTTACGTACAATATTAATTGATATTTATAACACTTTCTGCTAAAATGCTCTCCGCACAGGAGTATTTCGACTAGGTGGTGTTTGGTCACATGGCAGCAACAAAATCATACGACGACAAAGTTATCATGACACGTGAAGGATACGACAAACTCAAAGCAGAGCTCATCGCGCTGCGCGGAGACGGAAGGGCCGAAATAGCTTCCAAGCTTGAAGAGGCGAGAGGATTCGGCGACCTCAGCGAAAACGCTGAATACCACGCAGCCAAGGAAGAACAGGAAAAACTTGAAAACAGGGTACTCTGGCTTGACTACCAGCTGGGCAAAGCCAAGATAGTTGACGCAGAGGATGTTGACACAAGCTCAGTAAGCCTTGGGACAACAGTCACTCTTAAAGACCTGGATCTCAAAAAAACTCTTGTATACACCCTTGTAGGAACCGAAGAAGCAGACATAAAAGAAAACAGGATCTCCGCAGCCAGTCCGGTCGGGATGGCGATAACGGGAAAAAAGATCAATGACGAAGTAATGGTCCGGACACCCCGCGGAATAAGACATTTAAAAATAATGAAAATCAGGCTTAAATAAAGCCTGATTTTTTATTTTTATATTTAAGTCAATTTTTATTGATGTTTGGCTTTAAGCAAAACATCAAATGTCTGTTCCTCTCAAAACCTTCTGTTAATGCTGAAAGAAACTTTTATTACGCTTTCAAGGAAATCTCCGAACTCCAGGCCAAAGGCTCTTGCTGACTTTGGGACAAGGCTCGTGGCTGTCATCCCTGGAGCCGTATTGACCTCCAGCAAGTAAGGCTTATCTTCGTCAGTCACTCTGAAGTCCACCCTGCTGTATGACCTGCACCCCAGGCTTTTATGGGCAAGGACAGCAATATCTCCGATTTTTCGGGATGTTTCTTCTGAAAAATTTGCGGGACAGATATATTCTGTACAGCCGCTTGTGTATTTATTTTTGTAGTCATAAAAACCTACGTGAGGTCTGATATCTATTGCAGGAAGCGCTATGACTTCACCGTTTTCCTTTTCCCACACCGGAACAGTTATCTCCCTGCCGGGGATGTACTGTTCAACAAGTGCCTTATTTTCATTCTTATAAGCTTTCCAACAGTTTTCTATTCCTGATATCAGTTCCTCTTCTGTTTTTGCGAGAGTAACACCTACAGTGCTCCCTCCGCTGTTGGGTTTTACGACCAATGCACCGTGCCGCTTCAGCATCTCTTCCTCACGTCTGCCGGCAGCAAATCCTTTATGTATAATGCTTCCTTCGGGCATTGGAAGATCCTCAACGGAGAAGAGCAGTTTTGCCACTGTCTTGTCCATTGCAAACATGCATGCTTCCGGTCCGGAACCTGTGTAAGGAATGCTGTAGGCGTCAAGACAGGTCTGGAATCGCCCGTCTTCTCCCCAATCTCCGTGAAGCGCAATAAAAACACCGTCAGCACCAAAAGTATGCCATTTCTGTACAAATTCCTTAGGGGAGAGAACATCCTCAAGTAAGACGGAATGACCTTTATGAGACAGGGCTTCACAAACAGCCCTGCCTGAGTTCAGCGATACTTCCCTTTCGGGGCTTGTTCCGCCGTATGCAACAACTATCTTCATTTTCATCATATCCTTCTTAAACGATCATGTTTGTAAGGTCAGATTTATAATATATTTGCTTCTGATCCTATGGATCAGAAGCTTTTTTTGGTTGCTTCTGAATTCGTCTCTGATTCTACTCCTATTTTATATTCGGGGTACGCGTTTATGTAGAAGAATATTCCTGCTGTCAACTCGTCCCCTGCTTTGTTGTCCCTGACCCAAAGGTGCCACGTCGTACAGTGCTTGACGTAATTCACAGAATAACGCATAGAAGCGATTTCCTGCGAAATATTGTCGTAGGCAGCGGTTACAGAAAATGTCCACTTTTCCCAAGAAGCGCCTAAAGGAAGCGGGAAGGAGACTGTCTGGTAGAAGTTTTCGTTGTCTGCATACCTGTCCCATGCAAGTGGCGATGACCCGTCAGCCCATCTCCTGAAGTACATAGAGCTGAAATTGAATGAGCCTATACTCCATCTGACCCCAAACCATCCGTCGATAAGATCCTGTGTCTGATCTCC
>JAAYHA010000284.1 GCA_012727545.1 Synergistaceae bacterium
ATCTTTAAAATGTCAAAAAGAAGTTTTGAGGCAGGCGCTCCCTGGGGGAACCTGTTCAGCCTCTCCGTAAGCCTTGAATAAGGTGATCCGTGAGTGTGGTTGTGTGCCATATCCAATACCTCCATGGAGCTTTTTTGTAACGTGGAAAGAAGATGTAAACAGCACAATAATTATACCTCTCATAACAAAAACAGGGGCAGCCCCTGTTTTTGTTCAATATCCTTTGTATTTATGATGTTTTCTCTTATAAAATTATGCGGTCCTGTTCAAAACTACAGGTCAAGCTTCATGTCTCCCGGCTTTATCAGTCCGGCCTTCCTCATTATCTCTGCTATAGCAAGGGTCGTCACTGCAGGCAGCAGAAAATGCATCAGCCCTATCTGCATCAGTATCTCAGGACTGCTTCCCATTGCGTCTATCGCTCCGAACTGGCCGACAAACCCGCTGGTCCCCATTCCTGCACCGGAAGGGATGTTCTCCATTTTAAAAACAAGCGTCGATATCGGGCCCAGTATAAGGCTTGCAAGGGTGGGAGGGACCCAAATCTGCGGGTGTCTCACTATGTTGGGCATCTGGAGCATAGAGGTCCCGAGTCCCTGCGACAGCAGTCCGGAAAGGCCGTTCTCCCTGAAGCTCATGACCGCAAAACCTATCATCTGTGTCGAGCATCCTACCGTCGCGGCCCCGGCGGCAAGTCCTGAAAGGTTAAGCGCAACAGCGATCGCCGCACTCGATATGGGAAGGGTAAGTATCATTCCCATTATCGCAGAGACGATTGCTCCCATCGGACCCGGCTGAAGTTCCGTGGCGTTCATGATTATTATCCCGATCCCGGTCATCATCGCGCTTATTGTGGGGCCCGCCAGCTTTGCCACAGCCATGCCCGCAATTATGGTCCCGGAAGGCGTCGCTATTATATCTATCTTTGTCTCTTTGGATATTATCTTACCTACTTCAGATGCCACAACAGCACCTACAAAAGCCCCCACCGGACCTCCCCATGTGTTGCCGGCAAAACCTACTGCCACGCAGGAGAAGACGACCATTGCAGGAGCTCTCAGAGCCTGTGCTATTGCCACTGCTATTGCCGCACCCGTCATGGAGCTCGCCAGGCCGCCGAATTCCACCAGTATCGGTATCCCGGCCTTTGTGCCGATGGTCTTGAGGATCAATCCGGTTATCAATGATGAGAACAGACCTACTCCCATTGCTCCGAGCGCGTCCACGAAGTAGCGCTTGAATGAGAACTCTACCCCTTTGCGTTCGAGAAATGCAGAGATTTTGTTATTGCTCTTTCCCAAAAGACAGGACCTCTTTTCAGGTTGTTTTGTGAATTGCTTTGTTGGCAAGCATTGTAATGAAGTTCTGCCTAATTAACAACCCCAATCTTTAAAATTAATGACAGCGTAGACTGAATGTGATATTTTTACAGATGTCAGGAAACTAAAAGAGACATCCACAGGGAGGCAAAATAAGATGACAACAGCAAGCATTCTGAACAACGTCATAGGTCCGGTCATGCCCGGAAGTTCAAGTTCACACACAGCAGGCCCTTACCACATAGCAAAGATGTGCCGCAGCATGATAGGCGAGCTGCCCTGCGAGATATCATTCACATTTGAACCGGCATCCTCGATCGCAGAGGTCTACCACGAACAGGGAAGCGACCTGGCCCTGATAATGGGGACCCTTGACCTGCCGCTTACCGACCCACGTTTCAAAAAGGCCTTTGACCTTTTCCCCTCCTACGGAGTGGACATTAAGTTTATTATTAAAAGTTTCCCGGAGGCATGCCATCCAAACAGCATTAAGATCGAAGCGAAACTGAAGGACGGATCCC
>JAAYHA010000004.1 GCA_012727545.1 Synergistaceae bacterium
ATAAGAAACGTTAACAGGCTCTTTCTCTCTGCGGACTTTGAGGCAAAGGCCTGTGACGGGACTCCGACAGACTGCGTCATAATGGCTATAGACGCGATGGGATTTGAACCTGACATGGTGCTTTCCGGGATAAACCAGGGACCGAACCTTGGCGATGACCTGACCTATTCGGGAACAGTCTGCGCGGCAATGGAGGGCGTGATCTTCGGGTACCCTTCGATAGCGGTATCGCTTGTCATGAGTTCGAAGGACAAGGAACTCCACAATGAAACGGCCGCCGATATACTAATGGCATTGCTTGACTGGACCAGAGACACACCTGTCCCAGAGGGTGTGCTTTATAACGTGAACGTACCCAACATACCGACATCCGAGATAAAAGGTGTGCTCGTTACAAGGAAAGGAGTACGCCGCTACGTTGACAAGATAAGAACAGTAAAGACGCCTTCCGGTGGTGAGGCCTACTGGATAGGCGGTAATATTGAGGACGATATGTCAGACGGGACCGATGTCTGGGCAGTAGCTAACAATTATGTTTCAGTGACTCCTGTTCACATGGAGATGACAAGTTTTGAGACCCAGAAAGAATGCAAGGAAGCCGGTCTGGAAGCTTACATAGAGACTAAAATCAACAAAAATTAGATCGTATTTTAAAAGTAAACCATAGTTTTAGTTGACATTTAGGCAATAGGTGATAGAATACCACACAGTTTTTCGTGAATACTTTCTAAAGGAGGCTGGAGCTTTGCATTATACCGCTGTCGAACGAGCACGACGTACCCGACGAATCGACCTTATCACGCATAACAAATGCGATGACGGGGCCATGGATTCGATCGCTCGGCGACAGAGATAAAGTGCCATCGGCTGAAAGCACTTTTCGCAGGTAGTATCGAAGTTCCCGCACCCCTGAGCAGAACCCGAAGAAAGATCATCACGATCAAGTAGGGGTCCGGCAGTTTTCCGAAAACAAACGAACCAAGTGGGCGCAAAGCGTCAACGAGGGTGGCACCGCGGGTAAAGTATACTCGTCCCTCTTCCTTAACCGGAAGAGGGACGAGTTTTTTTTGTCTATTTGAGCGGACAGGTGCTCAAAAAATAAATTTTAAAAAAATTCAAGGAGGAATTTGAAATGATGACAGCAGAAAAAAAAGGTAAGGTAGTATTGGCGTACAGCGGAGGACTTGATACATCGGTGGCTATACCATGGCTTCACGATCAGGGTTACGATGTAGTTACACTTACGATGAACGTTGGCCAGCAGGCTGACAACCTTGAGGAGATCAAGTCGAAGGCATATGCGGCAGGTGCTGTAAAGGCTTATGTCGTTGACCTTCGTGAGGCCTTCATCGACACATTTGTATGGCCCTCGCTCAAGGCAAATGCGGTATATCAGGGAGTATATCCCCTTAATTCAGCCCTCTCACGCCCGATGATCGCCCAGGCACTTATCTGGTGTGCAGAGAAAGAGGGAGCTGTAGCTGTAGCACACGGCTGCACCGGTAAAGGCCAGGACCAGGTCCGTATAGAAGTATGCTGCAACGCGCTGAATCCGGATATCGAAGTCCTTGCTCCCGTTCGTGACTGGGGCTTCACCCGCGAAGAAGAGATGGACTATGCTGAGGCCCACAACGTCCCAGTACCCACGACCCGTCAGAGCCCCTACAGCCTTGATGACAATCTCTGGGGCCGTTCGATAGAGTGCGGTATCCTCGAAGATCCGTGGAACGAGCCTCCCAAGGATGCATATGCGCTTACAGCTGATCCAAAAGAAGCACCTGATGAAGAGGTAACAGTGGAGATCACCTTCGAAGCCGGAGTCCCTGTGGCAATAAACGGCCAGAAGATGGGAAGCATAGAATTGATAGACATCATGAACAAGACCGCTGGCAAGGCCGGTTATGGAAGGATCGACATGGTCGAAGACAGGCTCGTAGGATTCAAGAGCCGCGAAGTATACGAGTGCCCCGGAGCCCTTGCACTGATGGAAGCCCACAAAAAACTCGAGACCATCACCCTTTCAAAGGACACCCTCAAGACCAAGAAGGAGCTTGAGGTAAGGTTCGCCGAGATGGCCTACGAGGGCTACTGGTTCTCCCCCCTTATGGAAGCCGTCCAGGCCTTCATGGACAGCACTCAGAAGGCCGTCAACGGAACAGTGAGGATGAAGTTCTACAAGGGCAACGGGATCGTCAACGGAATGAAATCAGAGAGTTCCGTCTACAACAAAGCTCTTGCAACATACTCCGCCGGAGATATTTTTGATCAGTCAGCCTCAGTAGGATTCATCAAGATCTGGGGCATGCCGATCAAGACATGGAGACAGACCCATTCGGAGAAGAACGTCAATCCCATCGACGCGTTTATCACCGCAAAAGGCAAAGACGCCTTTTAGCAATTGGGGCATCTCGCGGCGCTGACTTAGCAAGGCTTGTGGAGCCTCACTTCGACGTATTGGTATACGCCTTCGTGAGGCTCCACTGCGCATTGCGTCGTCATCATCCGCGATCTGCCCCAATTGCCCCCTTCCCGTCCTCCCGGTATGCCCGTGAGCCGGGACCCAGGTTTGGATTTAGCCGCGGCGCTGACTTAGCAACACTCAAAATCCTTCACGTCGACGTATGCCCGGTAGTACTTTGGCGAAGTGCGGCATGAAGATGCCGCGCGAAGCTGCGACAGGAACGGTCGCGGGAAGCGGTTGCGAAGCAGTTGTAAAAGCGGTCAAACGATTGTCAAACGTTGTCAAACAATAGTCAAACGGTCGTTACTGCGAAAGAAACACCCACATTCACGTCGTCCCCGAATGCCTGTATCGGGGATCCAGCGGCTCTTGTTTAGGTTTTAAAAAACTAGTTATAGCAAAGAACTAGAGACACTGGATCTCCGATATAAGCGTCCGAGAACGACGGAAAGTTAGGCTAATTCCCAGATCGACAGCGGTCTTGAACCTCCGAGGCCTTTGGCCGCAATTCTCCGCAACGCGAGCATAGCAATGCGTTGCAAATTCTCCAGCGGCCGAAGGACGCGAATTCTCCGCAGTCCAGAGGCTGCAAATTCTCCGCCCCTGCCCTTGCCCCTTACGATTGCTTGCCAACCGCTTGCCGACCGCTTGCCAATTGCTTGCCGCGGCTCATTGCCGCAGTGCCTCCATTGCCAGTCGGATATGTTCCTCCATTAATTTCACGCACTTTGCTTCATCGTGTTCCTTTAGGGCTTCCATAAGCTTGATATGCTCTTCGAGGCTTGGATTGTCAGCGAAGTTGAAGAAGGATTCGAAGAATATGGTCTGTACGTAGGTCCTTGATAGGATGTTCTTTACATATCCCGCCAGCGTGCTGTTGCCTGAAGAATCGGCGATTATCTGGTGGAATGCGTCATTGACGTTCATATACAGCTCGAGGTCTTTTTCCTCAAATGCCTTTCTTTCATTGTCGATCTGTTCCTG
>JAAYHA010000285.1 GCA_012727545.1 Synergistaceae bacterium
ATAAGCGATATCAATATCGATGCCCTCCTCTTCTTCAAAGTTCCAAAAAAGCTTTTGGCACCAACATATCTTTTAATGAGGGGTTTCCCCATGAAAAGCAACAAGCGTTTCTTACTTTTCATCACAATCATTGCAGTATGCATGCTCACTCTGGGCTCATTTGCATACGCCAAACCGCCCGTTCTCAGAATGGCAACAACGACAAGCACCGACAACACAGGCCTTCTCGATTACATGGCTCCGATCCTGCTGAAGGATACGGGGATAGAGATCCAGTGGGTATCCGTTGGAACAGGAAAGGCACTTGAGTACGGCCGCAACGGGGATGTCGACATCGTCCTTACACACGACCCCGCAGCTGAGGACAAGTTCATGGCAGACGGAGCGGGAGTCAACCGCCGCAAGGTCATGTACAACGATTTTGTGCTCATCGGTCCCGCAAACGACCCTGCCGGCATCAAGGGAAAGCCTATAACCGAGGCAATCGCGGCGATCGCATCAAAGGGACAGCCCCTCGTGAGCCGTGCGGACAAATCCGGCACGCATTCAGCAGAACTCAAGCTTCTCAAAGAGGCCGGGGTCAAAGACTTCGACAAGGCGACCTGGTATGTACAGACAGGGCAGGGAATGCTCAATACGATCAACATCGCCGACGAGCGGAAAGGCTATGCCCTTGCGGACAGAGGCACTTTCATCAAATACGATGCAAATCTCAAAGGCAAACCGGGACTGGTTATAGTTGTAGAGGGAGACAAACAGCTCCTGAACATGTACAGTGTTATGGCTGTCAATCCTATCAAACACCCGCATGCAAAGTACGACCTGGCTATCAAGTACATAGACTGGATCACCTCTTCAAAGGTCCAGAAGGATATCGCAAACTTTAAGCTGGAGGGCAAACAGCTCTTCTTCCCCAACGCCGAGATCAGAGCCGGACACTAAGCAGTCTCAAGGCAAGATTTGACCGGTCCGGGCCTTGCTTTATCGGCCCGGACCGCCCTTAAGGAGGGTACCGGGTGGATTTCATTATTCAAGGTTTTTTCCAGTCCATAAGTCTTATTGCTTCAATGGACGAGGAAACTGTGAATGTTGTGCTTACGACCCTGAGACTTACAGGCCTTTCCATGCTTTTTATCCTTGGGCTGGGCCTGCCTCTGGGATTTGCACTGGGCTATTTCGATTTCCGGGGCAAACACCTTCTCAGGACAATAGCTGACACCCTTCTTTCCCTTCCTACAGTCGTAGTGGGACTTCTTGTTTATGCTTTCATATCGAGAAGAGGTCCGCTAGGCGATTATCAGCTTCTTTTCACCATTCGAGGAATGGCGATAGGCCAGATCATATTAGGGCTGCCGATCGTTATTTCTTATACCGCCACTGCTATCGAAGGCCTTGACAACAGGCTGAAGCTGACGCTGCAGACACTTGGGGCTTCAGGCGGAAAACTTGCCGTGACAAGCCTCTGGGAGGGTCGTTTTCAGATACTTGTCGCCGCGCTTACCTCATACGGAAGGATAATAGGAGAGGTAGGCTCAGCAATGATGCTTGGCGGAAACATCAAATGGCACACCAGAACGATAACTACTGCGATAACGCTTGAGACAGGCAAGGGAGATTTCGCCCTTGGCATAGCACTGGGCATCGTCCTCCTCTCAATTTCATTCGCATTGAACATTTCCCTTTCTTTTCTAAGGAGACGAGTGGGAAACAGCTAGGAAAAATATTAAGCATAATACGGAGGTTTTTTCTATGAGAAAAATTAGGTCTGCACTTGCATTGATCCTTATACTGCTATTTTCCGTCCCCGGATTTGCCGGAACGATCAAACTCTCGAGCACCATCGGTCCCGTAGACGCAGGGATAATCCCACTTCTCGCGGAAACATACAAGGCTGAGACAGGGACTGACTTTGTTATTGAAAAGGCAGGTACTGGCGCAACGCTCAACAAGGCTAAGACAGGAAACTTCGACATGGTCGTTGTGCACGCGAGAGCCCTTGAGGACCAGTTTATCAAAGATGGTTTTGGACAGAACCGTAAAGACGTAATGTACAATGACTTTGTTATCCTCGGACCCAAGGAAGATCCTGCAGGTATCAAAGGGATGAAGTCCGCCGTCGAGGCGTTCAAAACGATAGCTGCGAAGGGAGCTCCCTTTATCAGCCGAGGCGACATGTCCGGGACCCACGTTTCGGAGATGAACGTATGGAAGGCCGCAGGCATCGCCCCCGACGGAGAGAAGGACGAGTGGTACACAGTCTTCTCTCTTGGTAAGCTCGGCAACGGCGCGACAACTGATTTCACCAACAAGCGCAACGCATACACGATAATGGACAGGGCGACATATCTCACAAAGAAGAAGGGCCTTAGGATAGTGCCGCTCGTAGAGGGCGACCCGATACTTCTCAACCTTATAGCCGCGATAGAAGTCAGTCCCAAGAGATTCCCGAACGTCAACAACGCAGATGTTGTCAAATTCGTGAACTGGCTCTGCGAGGACGAAGCTCAGATGATAATTAAGG
>JAAYHA010000029.1 GCA_012727545.1 Synergistaceae bacterium
TTCAGTCCGAGCTTGTGACAGAAAGCCACGCTTGACGGGTTTCCTCCGTGCTCACCGCAAATACCGAGCTGAATGGAGGGATTGACCTTGCGGCCTCCGTTAGCACCTATCTCCATCAAGCCTCCAACGCCGTCACGGTCAAGCACTGCAAATGGGTTCTGTGGGAGTATCCCTTCAGAAACGTACTGGCCAAGGAACTTGCCTTCCGCATCATCCCTTGAATACCCAAAAGTCGTCTGTGTGAGGTCGTTTGTTCCAAAGCTGAAGAACTGTGCGTGCTGAGCAAGCTGATCTGCCACCATGGCAGCCCTTGGAAGCTCGATCATCGTTCCAACAAGATATTCCACTGTGCAGCCGTACTCCTTCATTATTTCGGGAGCTATCCTGTCGACCATTTCCCTCAGTATTCTCATCTCTTCTTTTGTAGCGACGAGCGGGATCATTATATCCGGAACAGGGTCAATGCCTTTAATAACAAGCTTACAGGCTGCGCTGAATATTGCCCTGACCTGCATTTCATAAATTTCAGGATAGATGATGCCAAGCCGGCATCCCCTGAAACCAAGCATCGGGTTTGATTCATGCAGCTCGTGGACTCTGGCTATAGTATTCTGGACAGCTTTAGCCTCGGGGCTGTCTGCAGGAAGGCTTTTGAGTTCCTTCTTAAGGTCGGGAAGTTTTGGCAGGAACTCATGAAGAGGAGGATCAAGGAGCCTTACTGTCACCGGCAGTCCGTCCATCGCTTCGAATATTCCCAGGAAATCTTCCTCCTGCATCTTTTCGAGTTTTTTGAGATGTTCGATCCTTTCATCTCTGGTGGATGCAACTACCATGTCCTGCATTACAGGCAGCCTTTCGGGAGCCATGAACATGTGCTCTGTGCGGCAGAGGCCTATCCCCTTTGCACCAAAGCTCCTTGCCCTTCGCGCATCTTCAGGGGTATCGGCATTGGCCCAGACCTCAAGGGTCGAGATCCTGTCAGCCATCCTGAGAAGCTCGCTGAAATCTTCATCAAACTGTGGTTCGACCAGATCCACTTTTCCAAGGATGACCTCGCCCTTCGTTCCGTCAATAGTTATGAAATCGTTCTTTTTTACAACTGTTCCATTTACTGTGAAGGTTCCTGAAGCAAAGTCGATCTTTATGCTTTCGGCACCTGATACACAAGGCTTTCCTAGCCCTCTGGCAACGACAGCAGCATGACTCGTCATGCCGCCATGAGCTGTAACTACACCCTGAGCAGCAAAAAGCCCGTGGATGTCATCAGGAGTCGTCTCCGGGCGAACAAGGATGATCTTCTCACCTTTTTCTCCTCGCTCTGCAGCTTCATCTGCATCAAAGACAACATATCCGGCCGCGGCTCCGGGTGATGCAGGAAGTCCTTTTACCAGGGGCGATACTTTTGCTTTGGGGTCTATCTGTGGATGGAGAAGCTGTTCGACCTGTTCGGGGGCAACTCGCTCTACTGCAGTCTTTTCATCTATAAGGCCTTCCCTGAACATGTCCATGGCGACCTTTACAGCTGCAGCTGCGGTACGTTTTCCGTTCCTTGTCTGTAGTATGTAGAGCTTGCCCTTTTCAACGGTGAACTCTATATCCTGGGCATCCTTATAATGCTGCTCAAGGAGATCGGCTATGCGGCAGAATTCTTTATATACATCGGGCATCGCGGTCTCAAGCTGCGAGATCTCAACAGGAGTCCTTATGCCTGCGACTACGTCCTCTCCCTGTGCATTGATAAGATATTCACCGAAGAGCCTGTCCTCACCGGTCGACGGGCTTCTTGTGAAGCAGACCCCGGTGCCGCAGTCATCGCCGAGGTTGCCGAATACCATGGTAACGACACTCACAGCCGTTCCGTATGACTCGGGAATGTTGTTGATCTTTCTGTAAGTGATGGCCCTTGGTGTGTTCCAGCTGCGGAATACCGCGTCTATTGCAAGCCTGAGCTGCTGCCATGGGTCAACGGGAAAGTCCTTGCCTGCTTCCTTCACTATTGCCTTGTACTCTTCTACAAGTTCTTTCAAAGCCGCGGCAGAAAGTTGGTTATCATCCTTTACGCCATTCTCTGCCTTCTTGTCGTGGAGTTTCTTTTCAAAACTGGAATGTTCTACTCCCATTACTACATCGGAGAACATCTGTATGAAACGGCGATAGCTGTCATAGGCAAAGCGCTCGTCACCGGCTGCCTCAGCAAGGGCGGAAACGGTTTTATCGTTCAGTCCCAGGTTAAGGATCGTATCCATCATGCCGGGCATAGATACAGGTGCCCCGGAACGAACTGAAACCAGCAGCGGATCTTTTTCGCCTCCGAATTTCTTGCCGGCAAGAGCTTCGACTCTTGAGACCGCGGCTTTCACTTCATCCCATATATTCAGAATAAAGTCCTTTTCCTTCCAATATTCATGACATGCTTCCGTGGTAATGATAAATCCCGGAGGTACCGGCAGCCCGATCTTCCACATCTGAGCAAGGTTAGCTCCTTTACCGCCAAGAAGGATCTTCATTCCTGCGTCACCTTCACTGAAATCGTAAATATACTTTTTAGCCTCGAGCATCTTGTGACCTCCCTGATTTAAAATTACGGGTATGCATTATTATATTAATATCATTTTAACTATTTTAAAAGACTGAAATCTCCAACAAGCAGGAAGAAATCCTGGCACTTTTTAAGAAGCGCGAGCCTGTTGTTCCTAAGGTCAACATCCTTGTCCATAACAAGAACATCGTTGAAAAACTGCGCTATTACCGGAGCAAGCTCTGCAAGTACTGAGGCCAGCTTTTCCCAGTCAAATTTGTCTACGGATACCCTGGCATCTTCTTCAAGCACTAGCAGCTTCTCATAGAGCTGTTTTTCTGATGTCTCGACCAGTTTTGAAAGATCCACTTCAGCAGGGGTAATTTCTGCTTTGTTCAGCAGGTTTTTTACCCTTACCGCGGCTGTTATGAGATCAGTAAACCAGACCTCATCGCTTCTTTTTTCAAGAGTCTCGGCCATTCTGAAAGCCTGAAGCGGACGATTTGAAATTGTCTGAAGGACAAGCTCAACAACTTCATGCCTGAATCCTTTTTCCCTCAGCTGGACCTGAAGGCGCTGACGTACAAACAACATAATTTTTTCCGTCGTATCGCTGTCCATACCAAAGGCAGATGCTGATTTTTCAAGAAGCTTTTTCAGATCGATATCGAGAGGCATTCCCCAGATTATCTCATTTATGCATCTTGCAGCCCTTCGAAGACCGTAGGGATCCTGAGAAGATGTCGGTTCAAGCCCGATCTTATATATGGCGGCAAGGGTATCTGCGCGGTCTGCAAGACCAATAAGAGCTCCGGCCGGACCGGAAGGGATGTTGTCTCCGGCAAACCTTGGAAGATACTGCTCGTAAAGAGCAATAGCCACTTCTTCGGCTTCCCCTGCTTTTTTGGCGTATTCCCGTCCCATGACTCCCTGTACATCAGCAAATTCGTAAACCATGCTTGTTACAAGATCTGCCTTTGCCAGTACTGCAGCTCTTTCAACAACGTTTCTTTTGCCGGTAAGGGATAGTTCGTCAGTCAGCCAGAGAGCAAGCGCTTTTGTCCTCTGGACCTTGTCGTAGACAGAGCCAAGCTGTTCCTGATAAGTTACAGACTTAAGCTCGTTTGCAAGATCGTCCAGAGACTTCTGCAGGTCCTCTTTCCAGAAGAAAGCCGCATCATATAACCTTGCCCTGAGGACTCTCTCGTTGCCTTCCCTTACTACCTTCATGTCTTTCGCCTTATTGTTGCTCACACCGACAAAATTGGCCATCAGTTTCCCGTCTTTGCTCCTTACCGGGAAATACCTCTGGTTCTTAGCCATTGAAAGTACCAGCACCTCTTCAGGAATTTCAAGGAAATCTTTATCGAAGCTCCCGTAGAAAACAACAGGGTACTCGTTGAGATGTACATTTTCTTCAAGGAGTGCGGGATCGACTTCGACCCTCGCTCCAAGTTCCTTTTCAACTTCGGCTATCCCGTCGAGGATCATGCTTTTTCTCTCTTCCGGATCAGTTATCACAAAATTGTCTTTCATTGCCTTTTTGTACTCTGAAAGAGTTTTGACCTCTATCAAGCCTGAACCCATAAATCTGTGGCCTCTCGTGCAGTTTCCGCTTTTTACTTTTCCAAATTCTACGTTTATGACAGACTCTCCATATAGGGCCACGATCCATCTTACAGGCCTTGCAAAACGAACTGTTGGGTCAGCCCAGTACATACTCTTCTGAAAAGAGAGCTTCTTAAGTATTTTATCCAGTATGTCGGGGAGGACTATTTTTGTTGACTGGCCTATTTCTTTTTTTTCAGCAACTACATACTCAGCTCCGTTGATCTCCTGAACTTTGAGATCTGAGACATCCACTCCCCTGCTTCTGGCAAACCCTTCAGCAGCCCTTGTGGGTCTCCCTTCCGCATCAAAGGCCTGTGCCTTTAACGGGCCCTTTGACACCTCTACACTGTCTTTCTGCGAATCAGCGAGATCGGTGACAGTCAGTACAAACCTTCGCGGCGTGCACTCGACTATTATGCCGGAATAGCCTATGTGGGCTGCGGCAAGTTCATCTTCCGCGTATGAGGAGAGGTCGGCCAAAGCCTTGGGCATAAAACGCGCGGGTATCTCTTCCGTTCCTATTTCAAAAAGAAGGTCTTTTGCGGACATTATTCTGCGCCTCCTTCAGCTTTTTCAAATTTATCGAATTTCCCTTTCAGAGGGTGTCCCATCTTTTCTCTCTGTTCAAGATATGCCTGGCAGCAGGCGCTTGCGACAGCCCTGACCCTGCCTATGTAACCCGTGCGCTCCGTTACGCTTATTGCATTTCTTGCATCAAGGAGGTTGAAGGAGTGTGAACATTTCAGGACGTAATCATATGCGGGAAGAACGAGCCCTCTTTCAAGTATTTTTTTTGATTCGGTTTCGTACATGTTGAAAAGTTGAAATAGCATCTCGGTACTCGCCACTTCAAAATTATATGTTGAGTGCTCGACTTCACCTTTATGGTGGACATCACCGTATTTTACGTTTCCGACCCATTCAAGGTCATAGACATTGTCTACCTTCTGTACGAACATAGCGATGCGTTCAATGCCATACGTGAGTTCGGCAGGGACCACATCCATATCCAGTGAGCCCATTTGCTGGAAATATGTGAACTGGGTAACTTCCATTCCATCAAGCCAGACTTCCCATCCAAGACCCCATGCTCCGGTCGTTGGATTTTCCCAGTCATCTTCAACAAATCTGATGTCATGCTCAGCAGGATCGATTCCCAACACCTTAAGGCTCTCAAGGTACATCTCCTGAATATCGTCGGGTGCCGGCTGGATTATTACCTGATACTGATAATAATGCTGCAGCCTGTTGGGGTTTTCTCCGTACCTGCCGTCCGTAGGCCTCCTTGAGGGTTCCACATAAGCCACGCGCCAGGGTTCGGGACCAAGCACCCTAAGTGTTGTAGCCGGATTCATTGTTCCGGCGCCAACTTCTATATCATATGGCTGCTGAACGACACATCCCTGCGATGCCCAAAAACTTTCCAGGCGCATTATAATTTCTTGAAAATTCACTCTCTGCTGCCTCCTTCAGATAGCACAAAAACTATATTTGATGAATTTTAATCCATATCAGTGAAAAAAGTAACCAGTTTTTTTAACTCATCAGTATATAAAGACGATTTTTCCTGAGATACTGACCACTCAATAAATTTATCATGGCTTAACAGAGCGGCGAAACGAAGCGATCTTAGTTCCTTGGCATCCAGGTCACATTTGCATGCACCGTAACAGGAGGCACAGATCAGTCCATCATTTGTCCATTTTGCACCTGAGTCAAGTTTTGAGCCGCAATTCACACAGAGATTGAGGGACGGTGCAAGCCCTGTTTCTTTTAAAAGTCTCCATGTAAACCGGTACTCTACTAGGTCAACCGGGCAGTTTTCTTTTAGCAATAACATCGATGACCAAAGTAATGTAAGTATATTATTGCTTTCATGGCCTACCATCAGAGTTTTAGAAAGCCTTTTGTATAACTTGAGTGCAGATTTCAATTTTAGGGCCGAAGACCTTAGCGAGATAAAGTCTTCCTTTACTTCGGCTCCCTGCAGATACAGCCTTGCCGGACTCTGATAGAGGTCAAATTCTGCCCAGGTCAGAGGTTCTATGGCTCCGCCAAACCTGCACTTAGTTTTTGATGCAGGAGCGCTTACCCACATCGGGCCCATATCCCTTAAAAAAAGCAGAAGGGATTGCCCCTCTCCTGAGGAATCCCTTCTCTGCAAGACAGTTCCTATCTGCTTATAATACCCTTGAGGAAGTTTTTCCAGTTCAAACGAAGATATCAAAAACTATACCCCAGTCGCCTAAGTTCTTCCTGTGATTTTCTCCAGCCCGGCTTGACCTTTACCCAAAGCTGCAGATATATCGGGTAACCAAACTTCTCTTCAAGCTCTTTCCTTGCAGCCATTCCAATGGTTTTAAGCTTTGCTCCGGATCTTCCGATTATTATCGCCTTCTGGCCTTCACGGTCAACTACTATAGTAGCTCTGATCTCACAGGTCTTGAGTTCCGGATACTCTTCCGGGCTTTTAAACTCTTCTACGACTACGGCAGTACCGTGGGGCACTTCCTGATCGGTAAAATTCAATATTTTTTCCCTTATTACCTCAGCAGCCAAAAATCTTTCAGTTGTATCCATGAGCATATCAGCAGGGTATATCGGAGGCTGCATCGGAAGCATTCCGCTCAGAGTTTCGATAAGCACGTCCATATTGACACTTTTTTTTGCAGAGAGAGGGACTACCGCCGCCGGAGATATCCTTGTTTCGTACATTTCGACAGTCTTCCAGAAAACTTCCTGGTCAGAAAATTTGTCTATCTTATTAACTGCCAGAACGATTGGGACAGTGGAATTGGAAAGGAACTCCAGTATGATCTCCTCTTTCTCTCCGATAGTACGGTCACCCGCTTCCACTACAAAGCAGATAACATCCACCTGAGAAAGGGTCTTGGCGGCCTCTTTTACCATAAAGTCCCCAAGCACATGTTTTGGTTTATGTATACCCGGAGTGTCAACAAATATGATCTGTTCCTTCTCCGTGGTCAATATACAGCGAATCGCATTCCTGGTAGTCTGAGGTTTGGATGAGACAGCCGCGACCTTTTCCTTCAAGAGCGTATTGATAATTGAAGATTTGCCAACGTTTGGTCGTCCAAGAAGCGCAACAAAACCGCATCTGTACTCATGTTCTTCATTTGCAATGATATTATTTGTCATCTTTTGTCTCTCCCTTCCCGGAGAACTTAAACTGCAGCGGAAGCAGATCGCTTAGCCTGAAGATCACCGGTATTCCATCCTCTTCAAGCACAACATTCATATCGCCGTTGAATTCCGCAAGAAACTGCCTGCAGGCTCCGCAGGGAGGACAGATCTTTCCTTCTTTGCCGCCTGTAACAGCTATTGCTACAGGCTTGATACGGCCTTCCCTAACCGCTGTCGTCATCGCATTCCGTTCAGCGCAGATGGACAGGCCGAAGCTGCCATTTTCTACGTTGCATCCGGATACTACGCTCCCGTCTTCAAAGAGTATAGCCGCCCCTACCGGGAAAGAGGAATAAGGTACATATGCGAATTCCGCTGCCCTCTTTGCTTCGATCAAAA
>JAAYHA010000286.1 GCA_012727545.1 Synergistaceae bacterium
GCTGTGCCTGTCTCCAACTCATACCCCATTCTTGTCGTTGTGACCTCCTGGCTTATGCTGGGGGAACCTATAACCCTGCAGATAGTGGCAGGAATTGTGATCGTGATATCCGGACTGCTCTTGCTGAGATTCGGAGGAGGCCGTGAGGACCGGGATAAAGATGGACTGATCCCTAAAGAGATAGGCCTTTCAAACCTTATGAAGGGTTTTCTCTTTGCCATAGGTGCGGCCCTTTGCTGGTCGGTAGGAGCTCCGCTGACTAAAATGGCTATGGAAGTTTCCGGCCTTGACCCAGTTGGAATAACCTTTTACAGGGCATCAGCTCTCCTGATAATGGCATGGACTTACAGATTTTTCCTTGTGAAATACCGTCCCGGATCGATCATGCCACTTAGAAACATGTCACTTAAAGCCTGGCTTTACATTCTCACAGCGGCAGTAATAGGTCTTGCTTTGGGATCAATACTTTACACTACCTGCATCGATGTGATGCCGGTGGCTGTAGTTACGGCGATCACC
Organism: Synergistaceae bacterium; assembly: GCA_012727545.1. Classification (GTDB taxonomy): domain Bacteria; phylum Synergistota; class Synergistia; order Synergistales; family Synergistaceae; genus Caenicola. The sequence continues at coordinate 520 of JAAYHA010000286.1, forward strand.
TCTACAAGCCCATTTATAGCAGCTCTTTTCGGTCACTTTGTCCTCAAGGAAAGATTAAGCAGGCTTCAGTGGGCGGGCGTAGTGATGATAATTTCAGGTTCTGTGACTGTGAGCTTATAGGGTCGGTTATGAGGATAGTTGTCCCTGATTCACTTCGTGCCCTCCGAAGCAGGAATTACCGGCTTTTCTTCATGGCCCAGGCCATTTCGCTTACCGGTCTCTGGATGCATCGTGTAGCGATGGGATGGCTGGTCTTCCGGCTGACCGGGCTTAACAGCGCCCTTGGTATAATTGATTTCTCAGCATCCATATCGGTCTTTTTATTTGCACCCTTTGCCGGGGCCCTTATCGAGAGATGGGACCTGAGGAAGACGCTGTTCTGCTGTCAGGCCGGGTGCATGATGGTGGCATTCATGCTCGCCTTTCTTACCCTTACCGGTCTTGTTACTTTCCACATTGTTGTCTTCATGAGCCTGTTGCTTGGTCTCCTGGATGCCTTTGAACTGCCGTGCAGGTACTCTCTTGTCTCGTACATGGTAGACAGAAGGGAGGACGTATCGAACGGAGTCGCCCTCAATTCGATGAATTTCAACGTGGCAAGAATGATAGGGCCTACAATGGCAGGTTTTGTCATACACGCAGTGGGAGAGGGAGTCTGTTTCCTGATAAACGGATTTGCATATTCTTCGACTCTTTTTGCGGTAAAAAGGATGAAGATGGAACGCCCGCCGATAGGCAAAAGCGACGGCAGCAGATCACAACCTTTAAAGGATACTGCGGAAGGTTTCAGGATGGCCAGGAATTTTGCTCCCAGCAGATATCTTCTGATGTTGATCGCAAGTACGGGATTCTTCTGTTTTCCCAGCATCGTACTGATGCCTGCAATGGCAAAAAGCGTCCTTGGCGGCACTTCGGAAACTCTTGGCTTCCTGCTTATGGGTGTGGCGATCGGCGCTCTGGCGGGATCGTTTATAATGGCATCACTGAAATCTTCAGAGAAGTTGTACTGGTGGTGCACAAGGGCATGCCTTGCTTTTGGGGTTTCAGTGGTCTTTTTTTCGCTTTCAAATAATATATATGCCGGCATAGCGCTTGCTGCTCCTGTCGGATTCTGCATGGTAACAAGCACGATCTCGTGCAATACACTTCTTCAGTCAATGGTTCCCGCCAGCAGCAGGAGCAGAATAATGGCACTTTATACAATGGCCATACTTGGCATACCGCCTTTCGGCAGTTTGCTTTCCGGCAGGTTGGCAGATCATCTTGGAACGGATTGGGCACTTTTTATATGCGGATCGATAAGCGCGGTGATCGCTTATTACTTCCTTAGGAAGATAGACGCGATAAAAGGCCAGATATCATTGGCTCTGGAAGATCCGGAGGCACTGAAATGGGAGAACTGAAATCAGAATACAGCGCAAAGCAGATATTGATGGCGGATATGCTTCTGGTGCTTGTCGCCTTCATTTGGGGCGCAGGCATACCTATGAGCGCGCTGCTTGCAAGAAGCATCACCCCCCTGTGGGCTGTTGCGCTGAGGATGCTTATGGCTTCTTTTTTTCTGATACTGATGTTTCCGAAGAAAATAATAACCTCGACTAAAAGGGAGTGGGCGATTTCTTCTGTCCTCACCCTTGTCCTTACAGGGGTATTTATTTCCATGACCTTCGGTCTGGTGTACAGCACTGCAAGCAAACAGGCCTTTATCGGAGGGCTGAACGTAATTCTTGTTCCTCTCTTTGTCTGGATAATATATAAGACAAAGCCGAGCTTATGGATCTTTGCCGGTGCCGGCATAACGACCACAGGCCTTCTTGTGATGGGCTTTACTCCCGGGATGGAGTTTAACAGCGGAGATTTTCTTTCTTTCATAATGGCGATTTTTTATGCTTTCCAGGTACTTGCCGCCGGGTTTGGAGCGAGGAGAGTAGAGCCATATCGTCTTGTTGCCCTTCACATAATTATGCTTGCGGCAGTCATGACAATATTAGCCTGCATATTCGAACCACTGCCCGACATAGGCTCATTCAGCCTGAAGATCTGGGCGACCCTGCTCTGTGTTTCACTTGGAAACACGATATTATGTTTCATCATCCAATTTAAAGCCCAGAGGATCACACCTGAATCACATGTCGCAGTTATATTCTCGCTTGAGGGCCTTTTCGGATACATGGTCGCAGTGCTGAGCGGACAGGACCCATTCCATCTTCAGGGAGCGTTTGGCGGCATGCTGGTTATCGCAGGAATGATGTTGACTGAAACAGAGACTTTCCTTAAACACAGAAAAGCTTCCGGTCAGCTTTAGCAAAAGTATTTTTCGACCGGTCCAGCTCTTATCAGTTGACTTTTTTGATTGAGAGAGATACTGATAAAGCATATGTAAAGGACCGGCTGAAGCAGCTTGCCGGCCCTTAGTTTTTCTTAGATACGCAAAGACTAAAAGCGATGTTTTTATTACATGCAGTAGTTTGGCCCGCAGTACTTTGTAGGGTTCAAAGCTGATTCCACGTGCTTTATCATTGTGATGAAATCAAAGACAGGCAGACCCGTGTGTGCGTGCACTGCTGCAGCAAAGGGAGGAAGGTCGCTGCATTCAAGCTGGATGGCCGCAACTTCGGGATGTTCTTTGAGCATCCGGTCACATACCTCGAGGATCTCTTTTTCTATAACGTCGGTATCCATTGTGCCTTTTTCTTCAAGAACTGAGGAACGGAACTCGTATTTGTCCTCCATGCCGTAAAGCACGACCGGCATATCCGGTGTGATGCCGACATTTCTAAGATGCTGTTCAGTCATTACGGAAGCGTTTGCCGATATTATCCCGACTTTTTGCCCGCGTTTTAAAGTTCTTGTAATAAACGGTACCTGAAGCATGCTGGACATAAAGACAGGTACATCCACCGCGTCAGCTATCTCCTGCTGGAAAAGAGCCATAAAGCCGCATGCTCCTGTTATTCCGCGTACTCCTTCAGCTTCGAGTTTGCGTGCTCCTTCAAGGAACGGTTCCAGAAGCGTCATGTCCCGCTGATTCAGAAGCCTTTCTATTGAGGCCCCTTTGACTTCATGGTAGCGTACGGGAAAGGGATAGGTGGTAGCGTTCCCTACGTTTCCGGGCACACAGGGATAAGCGGCATCAAGTATAAGTATCCCGATAGGTTCGCCATCCCATGAGCGTGTCTTGCTTCTGATCTTATATAACGGCATCATTATTCCCCCCAATTGAATGAATTACACTAGAGAAAATAGCAGGCAATTGACCATGTTGTCAAGGATAGGGCATAATAGATCAATTATTGTAGCTGTTTTAAAAATACGCCGCATCACTTATGACAACAAGGATATTTGAATATAGAATGTCAGGAAATAAATCTGGAAACGGGAGAGATGCCACATGAAAAAGACCTTATTAAGCTTTCTTGCTGCAGCGATGATCATATTCGGTGTTGCACAGATCGCATCTGCAATCGAGATAGGTTCACCGGTAAGCGACTTCGAGCTTTCCGACCTTGATGGCAACAGGGTAAAACTGAGCGACTTTAAAGGAAAGGCGGTAGTCATCAATTTCTGGGCTACTTGGTGTCCGCCATGCAAAAAGGAGATGCCCGACTTTGACCTGCTGGACAAAGAGCTGAAGAAAAATAATGATGCGGTCCTGCTTGCGGTAAACATGACAGACGGCAAAAGAGACACTGAGAGCAAAGTCAAATCATTCGTCAAAGATAATGGATACGGAATGAGGGTCCTCCTGGACACAGAGGGTAAAGCTGCCACGCTCTATGACATAAAGTGGCTGCCGACGACTGTCTTAGTCGACCGTAAGGGTATCCTGCACTGGCAGATATTTGGTGAGACCACGAAAGAGACAATTTTAAAGGTAATTAAGGAAATTAAATAAATGTGGACGGATCTGCCACTTTTATTTCTTGAAGGCTTTCTGGCCTTCATCTCTCCCTGTATGCTTCCCATGCTTCCGGTATATCTCATGTATCTCGCAGCGGAAACAGAACATGGGAAAAAGGCGAGCATAGTAAACACGATAGGTTTTGTATGCGGGTTCACTTTGGTCTTTATGGCACTGGGAGCGACAGCGACTGCAATAGGTGCTCTTATGAACGAGCACAGGATGCTTTTGCAGCGCGCGAGTGGAGCGATAATTTTTATATTCGGCCTACACTTCCTTGGCATTTTCAAGATCGGATTCCTTGATGTTGAAAAAAAAATCGACCTTGGCCTGCAAAAGCGCGGCGGGTTTATTGGAGCATTATTTTTCGGAGCTGCTTTTTCTCTTGGCTGGTCGCCTTGCCTGGGGCCCTTTCTTGGTTCTGCCCTTATGCTTGCGGGAAGCGGAAAGACAGTTATGCAGGGAGTCTTCTACCTGTTTGTCTTTTCAATGGGTCTGGGAGTTCCCTATATACTTGCTGCGGTCTTTTTCACTAATATAAAAGGCGTCTTTCAGTGGCTGAAGAAGCACGGCAGGCAGATCAAGCTTATCTCCGGGCTGGTGCTCGTCTTCGCAGGGCTGATGATGGTTTTTGATCTCTTCGGTTACTGGGCCGGATTGTTTATGTAGATCAGAATGACTGAAAAGAGAAAAGCCAGGGAAGCATGCCGACATGCCCCTGGCTTTTTTATATCCGAGAAAGGTGCTGATCGGACTAGCAGTCACCTGAGGCTTTAGAACAGCCCCTTCCGAGCAGGATAAGGCTAATCCCGCTGAAAACGAGGTTAATCCCAAAGATGATCCCTATTACCGCAGCTCCGGTAAAGAGGTTCTTCCACATCATTACAGAAAGAATAACTCCCAAAAGTCCTGAAACCAGGATCCATATCGAGCCCTCAATTTCCCTTATCCTGAAGTATTCGATTATTTTTGTAACTCCGTCTGCCATGAAATATGCCGCAAGTATTATGCTCAGGGTCATTACGCCGGCCACAGGATGGATCAGGAAGATGAAACCCGCAGCCATGGCAGCAATAGCCATAATTGTCTCCTGCCAGGGCTTCCCACCGTCACTGAATCCCCTGAAAGCGCTCCATCCCTGGCTGAAAGCCACAGCTATCAAAAGCAGGCCAACTATCGTTTCCACTGCGAATGAGGCTAGCAAGGGCATTGAGAGGGAGATGAGGCCAAGAAGAAGCATAAGTCCCCCAATAAAATAGAATCTTTTCTTGTTCTTTTTGAGGTCTTCTTTGGAAAACTTTCCGGTAAAAAGCATTTGTATCCCCCCGCTTTTATTTGTCCTTAGAACCTTTGCTTGTATATTCCTTTACTTTGGCTACGATCCATGAAAATGACGCGGCGACCGCCACGATCGGCAGAAGCAATATTCAGGGAGGGCAACCTCCACGGCGTTTTTTAAATATCAATACCAACACCTCCGGTGATTTATATTTGACCTATTCTCCCACATCGTACCTGAAAGCGAGTGGGGAAAATTACCGTATTATCTGTAATGATTTGATTTTACAGATCATTCGGAAAATTTTTTGTCAGATATATTCTCCGCCGGGGTAAAACCGAGGCCGTTCTTCTTTAAGAAGTATCCTTTCTGCTCCTTTGTAAAGCGCCTCGAGTTCGTTCTCTCCGGGTATTATGACTATAGGAGCAAGGAATTTTATTTTTTTCAGCAGCATTTCCATCAGTCGGTCGGAGTGCGCCATGCCACCTGTCAGTATGACCGAATCGATCTCACCGTCCAGTACCGTGCACAGCTCCCCGATGCCTTTTGCTATCTGATATACAAAAGCTTCCAGGACTATCGAGGCTTCCGGATCGTTTTCTGCCATTTTGAAGACTTCCCTTATGTCGCGCGTTCCCAGATAGGCGACCAGGCCCCATCCTGACAGAAGTTTTTTCTTTAGTTCAGCTTCGGTGTACTTTCCGCTGAAGATAAGGTCGACGAGTTCTCCGACGGGAAGCCCTCCCGCGCGTTCAGGGGAGAACGGACCGTCTGCTTTGGCACCTATGACATCGATTATCTTACCGCCGCAATGGACTCCGATTGTGATGCCCGTACCCAGATGAGCTACCACGAACCGACAGTCCTCATATTTTTTCCCAAGACCGGCCGCGACCTTTCTTGCAACAGCTTTCTGGTTGAGCGCATGGACGAGGCTGGACCTTTTGATCTCGGGTGCGCCGGAGATCCTTGCCACATCGGTGAGTTCATCTACCGAGACAGGGTCGACGATATAAGCTTCACATCCCGAAAGGTCTGCGAATTTTTTTGCAATGAACGCTCCGAGGTTTGATGCGTGTTCCCCTCTGGGGGCCTCTTTAAGGTAATCTGTCATATCTTCTGTCACTAAATACGTGCCGCTTGGTATGGGCGCGAGTATACCGCCCCTTCCGACCACAGCGTCAAAGCTGTCCGGTCTGACACCTTTGTCAAGAAGATTCCTGTTGATGAGGTCGAATCTGTGCTCAAGCTGATCAAGAACGCATTTAAACTCTGAAATCAGTCCATGGTCAACAGGGATATTCTCTTTCAGGATCTCTTCTCCGTTTTCGAATACCGCGATCTTTGTTGAAGTCGATCCGGGGTTAACAGCGAGAATCCTGTACATAGCTACTTCATCCCTCCGGAAATGATACACGCAAGCGCCATGCTCAGGAATTTCGATTCAGGCGGATCAGACCTTGAGACAAGGACTATCGGGACCATTGCGCCGAGGACCAGTCCCGCCATTTGAGCGTGGCAGTAGTGGACGAGCGTTTTGCAGTGGACGTTTCCGCATTCTATGTTCGGGACAAGGGTGAGATCCACCTTGCCGGCTATCTTGCTCTTTATTCCTTTGTGTTCCGCATACTTTTGTGAGGCAACAACATCGATCGCCATCGGCCCTTCCACCGTGCATGTGCAGGGCAGGTCGTTAAATTCCCCGTTTTCCCATGCTTTCACAAGTCCTGCCGCATCCACTGTGGACTGGACATGTGGATCGACTTTTTCATTTGCGGCTATGCATGCAGCATTTACGTGATCGTAGCCGAGTGCGCTTATAGCTTCCAGCGCGTTTCTCAGTATCTGTTTTTTCTGGTCGAGGTTCGGTGCAACGTTGAATCCGCTGTCTGTGCAGAAAGATAGGTGGTTCTCCCCGGGTATCTCCATTATTGCAAGATGGGTGAGAAGGCGTCCTGTCCTAAGACCGTTTTCCCTGTCCAGCACTGCTTTAAGAAAATCAGAAGTGTTTATCAGGCCTTTCATAAGGGCATCGCCCTTTCCTTCCCTTACACACTGAACTGCGATGGCCGCGGCAGATGAGAGGGTCTCCGCATGGATTATTTCCACTTTGTCAGAGATCCCTGCCTCTTTTACCGCCGGAAGGATCAATTCACTGTCTCCTGTAAGTATTGCTCTTCCCAGGCCCCTTTTCATTGCGAGCCTTATCGCCTCAATACTCTCTGCATCCGCTGCAGCGAGGACAACTTTACTTCCTGCAAGGCACCCGCTGCTGTTCATAATTTCAATGAACCTTTTAAACATAAACACACCCCCTTTACTCAACATTATAATCTCTTGAGCAGGTTTTGCATTATAATAGACCGAATATTTCCACAAGGGGAATCCAAATGAAATTTCTAAAGACAATGAAGAGGATGACCTGGCTCAGGGGCAAGGCAGATCTGGGCAGGGGTCCTGTGCTCAGTACACTTATAAAACTCTCTATACCATCCATAGCGATGGTACTTTTTCATACCCTCTTCCACCTTGTGGACACGGTCTTTATCTCATGGCTGGGCGAGAGCCACATGGTGGCGATATCGTACACCTTCCCAGTTCAGATAGGTGTATTTGCGATCCTGGAAGGGGTCGGTAACGGAATGACAGCGCTGTGCGGAAGGAGACTGGGTGAAGGCAACCTTGAAGAAGCAAGGAGCACAGCTCTTGCTGCCATGGGTTTTGCTTACCTCCTCAGCCTGATCTGGATTCCCTTCCTCTTTCCCTATACTTCAAACATATTCTTCAGGACTCTCGGTGCATCCGACGCGGAGACCCTGCGTCAGGCATGGCTCTATAATATGTGGATACCACCAACGTTTATGCTTATAAGCTTTTCGTATGTCGTAAACTCTGTCTTCAGATGCCAGGGCAATACTATGATCCCCCTGAAGTTTTTTCTTATTTCAAACGGTCTCAACATTGTCCTTGACCCGATATTTATATTCACTCTGGGTTGGGGGATAACCGGCGCGGCTGCAGCTACTTTCGTTGGAAGGCTTGCCGGTATAGCCTATCTTATAAAGAAACTGAAGACGGAAAGTGAGATCCAGGTGCCTTTCAGGCCTCACATAAGGTTACCAATGCTGCCGCTGTGGGGGAGGATAACTGCTATCGGATTCCCTGTAACACTTTCGACTGCCAGCGTTGCCCTGGGGATGGGAAGCGTCAACAATATTCTCTCCGGAACCTTTGGTCCTCAGGCTGTAGCTGCATGGATGGTGGGGCTTCGGATCGAGGACCTGGCCTTCAATACACTGATGGGAATAAACGACGCTTTGGTTCCCTTCCTTTCCTTCAACTACGGCAGGCGGGACCTGGGGAGGATGAAGAAGGGGATAAGGTCCGGGCTCATAATAAGCTCGGTGATCACCGGCGGTTTGGGACTTATAGTATGTCTGTTCCCCTTTCCGTTCATAGAGCTTTTCAGGCCTACGGAGGAGATAGCAAGGACAGCTGCTCAGGCTATAAGGATAACCATAGCAGGTTATCCAATGGTAATATTCAGTGTCATGTACAACGCGCTCTTTGTTGCGACGGGATTTTCATCCTTCGGTCTTATTACCCAGATCTTCCGCTCCCTGCTGATCAGGGTTCCTGCTGCCCAATTTTTGTCCGGTATCTTGTCGCTTGACCAAATATGGTGGTTCCAGCCGATATCATCTTTTGGAGCTGCCTTGATTACAGGACTATTTTCATGGATACTTTTGCGAAAGTTAAAGCGAGATATGGAGTCCCCAAAGCTCCCGGCCAGTTAAAGCTACATTGACTTGACTTTATTTTATTTAATGATATAAACATTTTGGCAGGAAGGGGAGAGCCTCTTCCGGTGAGAGAAGAGCAAGGATGAAGATTTGCAGAATAGAATAGACAAGGCAAGGAAAACTCTTAAAATTATAGGGAGCCTGTCATTTCTATGGCGGGCTTCTTTTGTACATTGAGGAGGGCTAGTAAATGGCCAAACGTGTCTGCATGGGCAACGAGGCGATCGCTCTGGGAGCCGCCAGGGCAGGGGTAAGTGTCGTTTCCGGTTACCCAGGAACTCCGTCAACAGAGATCATTGAGACACTTTTAAATGAGAAGATCCCGGAAATTCAAGTACAGTGGTCCACAAACGAAAAAACAGCAATGGAAGTTGCTGCCGGGGCTGCCTATGCAGGTGCCAGATCTATGGTCACGATGAAGCAGGTGGGGCTGAACGTAGCCGCCGACCCTCTCATGAGCCTTTCTTATGTTGGAATAGAGGGCGGGATGGTAGTTGTCGTGGCTGACGATCCCGGACCGTGGTCTTCGCAGACTGAGCAGGATACCAGACACTTTGCAAAATTTGCGAATCTGCCGGTATTTGACCCGTCTTCTCCCGAAGAAGCCTATCAGATGGTCTCGTCTGCATTCGACCTCTCAGAGGAATTTAAGCTCCCGGTATTTCTCAGGCCTACGACAAGGGTCTGTCATGCAAGCGCAACAGTGGATCTGGAGAATGATCTGGGCCCCAGGCTTGCAGCAGGTTTTGAAAAAAAACCTGACTGGATTATCTTCCCTGCTCTTTCCTACAGGAAGCACGGCGAGCTTGAACAAAAGCAAAAACTTATTTCTGATAAATTAAGCACACTTCCTTTCAACAGGATCATAAAGGGGGGAAGGAAGGGGATAGCTGTATCGGGTATATCCTATCTCTACGCTATGGAAGTAATAAAGGAATTTGATCTCGACCTGACAGTATTCAAGGTAGGTACCCCATACCCTCTCCCACTCAGGCTTGCTCAAGAATTTTTGTCCTTTGTAGATCAGGTAATGGTGGTCGAAGA
>JAAYHA010000030.1 GCA_012727545.1 Synergistaceae bacterium
ATATTCATACGAACAAAGAGGGACAGGAGAGAGCTCCCGGCCATCTTCCAGGGTAAAGGGCTCAAGCTTTTGGAAGTAAGGTTTTGACAACACAAAAATATAGGCAAGAGGTAGTTTTATCATGGCATCTGAAGAAAAGGCATTTCAAATAATAACGGAGATATGTATCGGGAATTTCAATTCTTCCGAATATAAAAACCCAGTGGAAATTGCATTCGAGATGATGAAGCATCCTGATTTCCCTATGCACGACTACTCTCACCACTATCTTGTGCCTGCGGTGCTCCTGACTGCTTTCAGGAAAAAAGGGGCAGTAAGTTCAGAGCATTTTACAGAAGAGCTTCAGACCATAAAGAAAAGGGCTCAGAGCGTGCTTCCCGCATACTGCGGGACACACGGCGCCTGCGGGGCAGCAGTGGGCGTGGGGATATTCTTCAGCGTAATAACCAAGACCACGCCTCTCTCAAAGGAGACATGGTCTCTCTGCAACAGAGCTACAGCGGAAGCGCTCAAAGAAATGGCTGACATAGGAGGTCCAAGGTGCTGTAAAAGGAACGCCTTTGTCGCTTTAGAATATGCAGCCCAGACAGTCCGGCAGGAATTTAGGTTTGATCTCTTATGCCCTGAAGAGACAGAATGCACCTTCAGCAAATATAACCTTGAATGCCTTAAAGAGGACTGTCCCTTTTACAAAGAGGACAGCAACGCAAAATAAAATATCCTCAGCAAAGATCGAACGGGGGAAAAACTATGCTCATAACATTGGACAAGATAAGCTTTACCTGGGAAGACCTGCTTGCAAACATGAAAAGCAAAGGCAGAAGGGAACCGGGCCCTGAAATGCTCGAGGCGGCTGAAAGGGCCTATAAGGAAGGCATCGGACTGCTGGACCTGAAAGCCGTATACGAGGTATTTGACGTTGAAGGAATCGAAGAGGATAAAACGTTGAAACTTTACCTTCCGACCGAGGATATCAGGGAAAATCTTTATATTGGCCCAAGGATCAGTTATCTTGAACCTGCAAAAAAGGCTGTCATTGGATTATGTACAGCTGGTGCCAAGATAGTTGAAGCGATGGAAAAATATTCTGTCGCCGAGGAATATTTATTAATGTATTATGTTGACGCATTTGCTGTAAAAGCTCTTGGCGAGCTATCCGAACTTTTGAGGCGGACAGTGGAGGAAATGGCTGCGGAAAAGGGCTGGGGCGTAGGACCATCAATGCAGCCGGGCTCGGTTACAGGTTGGGAAGTTTCAGGCCAGAGCGACCTTTACAGGCTTGGCAGAGGAAAGACAATAGGTCTCCGTGTAAACGACTCCCACTTCCTTCTGCCCAGAATCTCGAATTCCACCATCATAGGGACAGGTCCCGGATACAAGAATATGAAAGTTGGTTCTATGTGTCATGAGTGCGTCCGTCAGGACACATGTCTCTGGAGAAAAGAAAACGTACAGGAACACCAGATGATAGTATAAAGAAGTACGGGTCTCTGTCTAAGAAAAACCCTACATAGATGCAATTAAACCGGCCGGCATTCAGCCGGCCGGTTTTGTCTTTTCATATATAAGACCAGAAATCACGCTGCCTTAACCGCGAGGTTTTTACATAGTTCCGACCTCAACTCTGCACAGCGTTCTATGCCTTTTTCGACAGAGGAAAGGAATGAAGCCCCTTCCAGGAGGGCTGAAACCATAGCCTCTGAGACCCCTCCCTTTGTAGAGACGTTTTCGAGAGATTTTTTGTCGTTTTGCGAAGCTGAGGATGCAAGTTCAGCTTTGATCCAGCCGGAAAGTTCACGGTAAACGGACCACCGAAGGGCCATCTTTTTGAGTGTACTTATCCTCTCCCGTTCATCCACGTTAATATTCATAAGGATGGGTGGAATGCATATTCCGGCGGTGAATGCGTCTATCTCATTTTCTGACTTGATCTCAATTTCTCTCATTCCACAAAGGTTTACCAGTTCCCTTGCAGCATCATTGCCGTGATGGAGGACACAGATGCCCCTTCCTCCTGATATCGTTTCGGGGCCGCTGCACATAGCCCTTGATATCCTGCAGTCAAAAAATGAGCTCAGGGCTGAAAGTGGCAGAGCAGCCATGAAAGAGATTATGAGAGTATCTTTCCTGACATGGTTCTGCGCAATCTCCCGGATATTCTGGGGTCTGGCCGCAAGTATGACGATGTCTGAGTATTTCATCAGATACTCAGGATCCCTAACACTGCTCTCCAACTTCATCCCGGAGACCCTGTCCATTGTGGCCCGGCTTCCCCTGTAAGAGATCATAAGGTTTGACTTCGGAAACCCTCCTTTGATCAATGCCTCCGCTATAGAACTTCCAAGGTGGCCGAAGCCGACCATTCCGATTTTCATTTCATGTATTTTTTTCATAAGATCATTCCCCTTCATATCATCAAATAAGCAGATGCCGGCGGTATGCATAAAAATGCATCCGTTGGCCGCATCAGCGTATAGGTATAGTGTTACGGCGCGAATTTGTGCCGCATTCACAGACAGATTTTTGGATTTAAAGTTTAGAG
>JAAYHA010000287.1 GCA_012727545.1 Synergistaceae bacterium
AGATGGATGACGCTAACGCAATAGGTGAAGTTGGAAATCCGAAATGCGGAGACGTAATGAAAATATATCTTAAGATCAACGACCAGGAGGTCATCGAAGATATAAAGTTCGAGACCTTCGGCTGCGCAGCAGCTATTGCCACAAGCTCCATGATAACAGAAATGGCCAAGGGCAAGACGATCACTGAGGCACTCAAGATCAACAACAAAGACGTGGCAGAAGCCCTCGGCGGTCTGCCCCCTGCAAAGCTCCACTGCTCACTCCTTGCCCAGGAAGGTATAGAGGCAGCAGTTGCAGATTACTTCATTCGCAAGACAGGCAAGGCTCCGGAGGGCTTCAAGACCCCATATTCAACATGTTCAGCCTGCAGCGGCTCCTGCGGTGGCGGTGCCGGCCATGACCATGAAGAGGAAGAAGAGATATTTGTGAGTGAGGACCACCGTGCTGCAGAATAGAGAGGCAGTCGGGAAGATAATAGCTGTCTGCACTGCCCCTGAAAAAGGGATGATAAAGCATGACGTAGGCGAAGGACTCCTTCTTGAGGAACTGGGCATAGAGGGAGACGCACACGCCGGGTTCATGCACCGCCAGGTAAGCCTGATCTCTATCGAAGACATCAGGACCATGATGGAAAAGCTCCCGGACCTTGTCCCCGGAAGCTTCGCAGAGAACCTGACGACTGAGGGCTTTGACCTGTCGGCATTGAAGGTGGGGGACAGGCTCAAAGTAGGAGAGACGATCCTGGAGGTCTCGCAGATAGGCAAGGAATGCCATACGAAATGCGAGGTCTTCAGAAAGACCGGCGACTGCATAATGCCCAAAAAGGGAATTTTCACCCGTGTGATCAAGGGCGGCAAAGTTAAGACAGGAGATACGATCCGGTTCGATAATTAGATCATTCGGCCTGACCTCAGGCAGCCGGGCGCAATATGCGCCTGCTGCCTTTTTTTATAAGGTAGGCGTAACGGAGGATATGCAAAATGAGCGATACTGAAAGAGAAACAGGACATGACAACGATACAGAACAGCATGAACATGAATGCTCGTGCTGTTCATGCTCAGCAAATGAAAACATTTTCTGCGAATGCGACGAGGATGAAAATGAAGAAAAGGCTGTTTTCGCCGGGGAGATCAAGTTTCTCTCTGCATCAGCAGTAATATTCGTCCTCCTTCTCATCACAGAAGAATTCTATTCAGATTCTGTCAACGGGATCCTGCTGGGCTTGGCTTTCATAGTCTTATACCTGGTATGCGGCCTGCCTGTGCTCAGATCGGCACTGCGTGCAATATCTAAGCTTGATATTTTCAACGAGTTTACCCTTATGGGAGCTGCCACGCTCTCCGCTGTTGCGATAGGTGAGATGTCGGAAGCTGTCGGTGTCATGCTCTTTTACAGGTTGGGAGAAGCTTTTCAGGAGAGAGCCTCTTCCGGATCCAGACGTTCAATAAAAGCACTGCTGGCCACCAAACCACTCTCTGCAAGAGTAATAAAAGACGGAGCGCTTATCGTTGTAGACCCGAAAGAGATAGTAAAGGGCGACATAATACAGGTCCTGCCCGGAGAAATGATACCTATCGACGGCATTATAAGATCGGGGGCCTCGGATATCGATTCATCTTCAATGACAGGTGAGTCGATCCCAGTCCATGTGATCCAGGGAGACCCGGTACACGGAGGCACTCTTGCCCTTGACGGACTTCTCACAATAGAGGCGGCAGGCCCCTTTGAAGATTCCACCATCTCAAGGATGCTTGAGATGGTACAAAACGCAGCAGCACGGAAATCACCCACGGAACGCTTCATCACAAGATTTGCAAAATGGTACACACCTGCTGTCTTCGCAATAGCCTCTATGGTGGCATTCATCCCGCCCCTGACGGGGCACGGGGAGTTGAGGGAATGGTTTTACAGGGGGCTTGTAATATTGGTAATATCCTGCCCCTGCGCCCTTGTGATCTCTATTCCGCTTGGATATTTCGGGGGTATCGGAAGCGCTTCAAAAAGAGGGATCCTCGTTAAGGGAGCCAATGTCTTCGATGCTCTGGGAAAGGTAAAGACTGCAATTTTCGACAAGACAGGAACTCTCACTTACGG
>JAAYHA010000288.1 GCA_012727545.1 Synergistaceae bacterium
CCTGAGATAAGCGCATCTGCCGGCTACAATGCATACGGCAGCGCCCCTTTTGACGACAACGGCTGGAATGCAAGACTTTCTCTCAACTTTCCATTGTACGATGGAGGACTTACCAGAAGCAGAGTTCAGGGTGCAGAGGCTGACCTTGTTACAGCAAAGGCACAGCTGGAAAGCACATCCAACAATATAATGCTGGAAGTAAGAAAGGCATGGCATGCACTTGCTGAGGCCAGGGAGGCTCTCAACGCTTCCCTCGAAGCAGAAAGACGGGCGAGGGAGACATACGAGCTCGCGGAGGGAAGATATGAGGCAGGTGTGGGCAGCAGCCTTGAGATCTCGGATGCAGTCGAAAGTTATGCTTCCGCTCAGACAAACACGATACTTTCTCTATATGAGTGCAAAGCAAAACGTCTTGATCTTGAAAAGGCCATGGGAGGTCTTGAAGAATGAATTTTATGAATAATAAAGTTTTAAAGAAACAAAGAGGAAAGATCCTGGCCGTAATTATGGTTTTAATAGTTATTTCCGGAGGACTTTACTGGCACTACACCAAAAGCTCAGATGAGATCCGGTATAAAACCGCAAGGGCAGAAAGGTCAGACCTTCGTTCAGTCATACAGGCCACAGGTACCCTTGATGCAGTTGAAACAGTCGACGTCGGAACACAGATATCCGGCACAGTAAAAGAAATATACATAGATTACAACAGTGTGGTCAAGGAGGGGCAGCTTATTGCCGAAATAGATTCAGCCACTCAGCAGGCCGATGTTGCACAGGCAGAGGCAAATTTGATGGCGGCAAGGGCAGACCTGATGAATTCAGAGGCAGTGTTGGCAAATGCGGAGAAAAGTCTTGCAAGGACAAGAAAACTTGCTGAAAAAGACCTCATTGCAAAAGCAGATGTTGATACTGAGGAGAAGACCTACCTGACCTCCAAAGCCCAGGTCGCATCGTCAAGGGCACGAATAGCCCAATACCAGGCTACGCTGAACAAAACAAAGATCAATCTGGGATACACCCGGATATATTCCCCTGTTGACGGTGTAGTTGTCGCCAAGAACGTGGAAAAAGGGCAGACGGTTGCGGCAAGCTACCAGACGCCAAGCATAGCAGAAATTGCAAAAGACCTTAGTCAGATGCAGGTGGAAGTGAACGTTGACGAAGCAGATATAGGAGGAGTAAGGGAGGGGCAGAAAGCTACCTTTACCGTAGACGCTCATCCCAACGACCCTTTTGACGGTCTTGTTACTCAGGTCAGGCTGTCTCCGAAAACGACAGACAATGTTGTCACTTACGTGGTAATAGTCAAAGTGTCGAACAACAAGGAGCTTCTGATGCCCGGAATGACTGCCAACGTCTCTTTGATCGTTGAAGAGCGCAAGGATGTAGTGGTAGTTCCCAACAGCGCTTTCAGATTCAAACCCTCAGACCCCTCAGCTAATTCAGGCCAGCCCGGAGTTCCAAGAATGGGAGGACAGACAATAGCCGAGGTGAAAGCTCCTGCTGTCTATATGCTCGATAAGAAGACTCCTGTAAGGGTAGAGGTCAAAAGAGGGATCACTGACGGACAGAACACCGAAATAATCTCAGGGATCAGCGAAGGCTCCGAAGTTATCACGGGGATCATTGTTCCAAACGGAGCGAAATAGATGGCCCTGCTAGAACTAAAGGATATCCGTAAAAGCTTCAGTATGGGAAAAGATGAGGTGGAGATACTTCACGGCATCAGCCTTTCTCTGGAAAGGGGAGAGTTTGTAGCCATGATGGGCCCTTCCGGTTCAGGCAAATCAACAACGATGAACATACTGGGATGTCTCGATAAGCCAACCTCAGGAACCTATATCCTCAACGGGCAGAACATAAATGAGCTTGAAGGCGATGACCTGGCAGTAATAAGAAACAGGACTATAGGTTTCGTATTTCAGGGTTTCAACCTGCTTCAGAAGACAAGTGCCATAGAAAATGTCGAACTGCCTCTCCTCTATGCAGGTATGCC
>JAAYHA010000289.1 GCA_012727545.1 Synergistaceae bacterium
CATGGCCGCCATAAAATGCCCGCTCGTAGGAGACAAAACCTACGCCCCCTCAAGGTCGTCGCCCTTCAAAGAAGACAGGGTCTTCCTCCATTCATGGAAGCTAAGTTTCGAACATCCCCGCTCGAAGGAGCGGATGAGTTTCCGCGCTGCACTACCCCATGAATTGTCTGCTGTGTTGGCAGAAATAGGTGAAGTGCGGCGATAATATGCCGCGCGAATCGATTGGTAGTCAATGGGGAATCGGTGGCTAGTCAATGGGCAGGGTCGGGGAATTGCGGCGTGGGTCATACCGCGGTGAATTCGCGACATTCGTCGCTGGAGAATTTGCTCGCTACGCATCGCGGAGAATTGCGGCCAAAGGCCGCGGAGGTTCAAAAGAACCGTCGTCTCCATATGCCCAACCCTCCCGTCGTTCCCGTATGCCCCACCCTCTCGTCGTTCCCGTATGCCTCTGAGCGGGAACCCAGGTCTGCATTTGGTTTTTTTGACTTTTTTGGAGTAATCACATTCCTTTGTAAATTCAAGGTTTGACAATAAACAAGAATGTTAAATCTGAAATTATATACAAATTCAAAATCGTTAGACCTGGATCCCCGCTCAGTGTCATACGGGGATGACGTAGGGGAAGGTCATACGTGGATGACGGAGAATTAGACATAGGGCAAGGATGGATACGGGCAGCATTCTGGATTACTAATAAAATATTGAAATACGAAAAATATATGATAAACCACGAAAGAAGGAACAAAGGCATGTTTCAACCGACTGTTTATATCCTTGCAAGCAAACCAAACGGAACACTATATGTAGGAGTAACTTCAAATCTTTCACAGAGAATAACTCAACACAGGGAAGATCAGGTTCCCGGTTTTTCAAATAAATATCACACCTATATCCTTGTCTGGTACGAATATCATGAGACTATGATCTCAGCAATTGAAACAGAGAAAAAGATCAAAAGATGGGAAAGGCAATGGAAAATCGACATGATCGAAAAAGTAAATCCTAATTGGGAAGACCTGGATATATAACGATGTTGGCCTTACTGTTCTACATGATTTCGATCTGATCATTCCATTTGATTGCAGCGCAAGTTCTCTTTTTGTGATTTTTGCATAAAGCTCTCCTCTTTTCCATATGGTTCTCCCGCCCCGTCGTTCCCTTATGCCACACCTCGGTCATTCCCGTATGCACTTGATCAGGAGAATGCCGTTTTCTACTATGGAAACAATTAAATAATCCACAGCATTCGAACTATTTCGAGTGCGTTCCGAGATCGGGAATCCAGGTTTGCTCTTTCTTCTCGTCATCCCCATATGACCTTCCCCCCGTCATACGGGGATGAGAATAATTAAATGTATTATTTTGTGTCACATCCCGGAATTATTGCAGATTGGAGATGATAGCGACGCAGTATGAAGTGGTTCGAGCTAAAGCGTATAATAATACTCTGAAGCGAAGGACCAAGAATGCTGCTAAGCCAGCGCTCCAAGATGCATTAATTCCAAATAATTGTGAAGGGGGTCCTATCCATCTCTTTCGGGCCTGAACTTGTCTGGATCTGGAGCAGAGTTCTAAAAAAACATATTGGCAAAAGAGTACAGAAGCTTGAGGGCGGGGACAGCTGGGTGGCAGTTTCTATTTCGGGGAGCACTGTGCTGTTGCTTTCATGGGGGGCACAGAACTGCGGAATAGCAGTTATCTCAGATAAAGAAAAAAAAGATCTCATTTCAAGTGCCAAGCAGACTCCGCCGATAGTAAACGCCCTCAAAAGCAACATTTCCGGAGCGGAGCTTACTGATGTCTGCCAGCTTAACAGGGACAGGATCATCAGACTTACCTTTACAAAGACTATAGGAGCCGGATTCTCTAATACAAGGCATCTGATCCTTGAGACGATGGAGCGCTACAGCAACCTCATTCTCTTAGATGAAAACGACATGGTCCTTGAAACAGCCAAGCATATACATCCTGCCGACAACAGGTTCCGCTCCGTTCTGCCCGGCCAGCCTTACTCCATGCCCCCGGAATTTAAAGGCATTGCGTTGGAGGAATGGCTCGAACACCCCTCATCCGAAACTCTAAGATCTGTTGCAGGATTTGGAAAAAAACTTCTTGAAAGACTTACCGAAATGGAAGTCGAAAAAGCAGCCCGAAGCCTGAATGGATTTTACAAAAATGAAACTGACATTTCCTCCTACATTCCGCAGCTTGTAAAAAAATATCTCACCGCATTGCCCGAACTATTGGAAGGAGCGTCAGACATTCAGGATACAACGATCGCCGATACAGGACGGATAATTGTTTTAAGTCCGATCGCTGATGTATCCCTGAACAGAAGACGTAAGGTCATCACTGATCAAATAGAACGCGAAACAGTGAGGCGAGAAAGGCAGATAGGAGACATTGAAAAGCTTCTTCACGAAGAGGATGCGGAAAAATATAAAAAATATGGTGATGCTCTTGTTGCGAATTCATGGCAGATAACTCCCGGAGCCGAAAAGGCCTGTGTGACCTACTGGGACAGTGAGGGCAATGAGGTCAGGGAAACGGTGCCTCTTGATCCCAGGCTCTCCGCGGCAAAAAATTCAGCACGTTATTTTGCGAAATACAAGAAGATAATTTCGGCACAGGAAAGGGCAGCCAAAGTTCTGATAAAAGTCAAAGAAGAGCAAGAGGATCTCAGGGAGCAGATGGCGATCATACAATCAATGGATGACACAGAGTCGCTCGCTCTTGTTGAAGAGGAACTTGGCATAAAAAATGCGAAGCAGCGAAACGTTAAAAAGAAGACCGCCGCCCCCCTGCCTCCGCATAAGAGATTCGATCTTGAATATGCACTTGTTTTTGTCGGACTCTCTTCCAAGGGCAACAGATATGTTACATTCAAGCTTGCCAATGCTGATGATATTTGGTTTCATGCGCAGGGCGTACCCGGAGCCCATGTCATATTGCGATTCACTTCAGCCCCGACCGAAGAAGAAAAGGATAAGGCCATCAAGTTCTGTGCCTCCCTTGCCGCTAAATACAGCAGGAACGGCGATAACCCCGGACAGAGGGTAGATTATACCCTCAGAAAGTACGTTAGCCCTATCAAGG